>JBBIUJ010000285.1:0-5562 GCA_037440345.1 Prolixibacter sp. | reverse complement strand
CGCGTGCATTGCTAATTATTGTTCTGTTATTCGGATCTTTTTTATACTGGAAATATTTTTTCACCTACAGCGAAGGCTACCGGGCCGGGTTGTTGCAGAAATTCTCCTCCAAAGGGACGCTCTTCAAAACCTATGAAGGCGAGATCATCCTGAGCAGCGTACAAACTACCACCAACATGGCAATCGCCTCAGAGAAATTTTATTTTTCTGTGACGAATGAGGAAATAGCACGAAAGATCGAAAAGCTTCAGGGAGAGAGTGTGGTTGTGCACTACACCGAAAAGAATGGAACCCTTCCGTGGAATGGAGACTCGCCTTATATTGTTGATAGTGTGGCGATTAGAAAATAATTTTGATTTGACGTTACACCCCACTCCGGGTTAAAACCCGGAGTTACAAGACTGGCCATGCCTACTGCATTGAGAGGCCAGGTTGGAGGCGAGCTGTTGAGCATCCATCGGAGCACTATTACATGTATGGATCATGCCTACGGCACTCAGGGATTGGTTGCGCTTTGCACATTCTCTCCTCAGGGTTGAAACCCGGAGTTACAAGACTGGCCATGCCTACGGCATTGCGAGGTAGAGACTGGATGATGGGATTGACTGAATCTTCGCATATCCAAGTGCCTTAGGCACGAACGATCCTATAACGCTGGGTTTTAACCCGGCGATTTGAGATAACCACAACACTCCCTAAGTGCCGTAGGCACGAAAGATCTCACGCCAAATCCTGAAAGATATAGCGCTCGTCATATGCTACACCATACTTAATGAGTATATCGATATACTCCTCTCTGAAAGTCCGCTTAATATGGTGGTTCTCCTGGTTTTGAATATACCTGAATACCCGATCAACATGAGAACGACTATATGAAAATGATCCAAACCCAGGCTGCCATTCAAAACGGTGTTTTAAGAGTCCACTTTCATTGATCCATTTCGATGACCTAGCCTTCGTACTTTGCATCATATCTGAAACTGCAACGGATGGAATTAAACCAATAAGGCAGTGAATATGATCTTCCACACCATTCACCAGCAATGTTTTACAACCTGATTCATTGATAAGATTTCCAATCACCTGAAGCAAATCATCTTTCCATGATTTTTTAATTATAGCATCGCGGTATTTTACTGCAAAGACGGTCTGAATGTACATTTGATGATAGGAATTTGCCACCTCCGGGATTTTAGGATGATTTTGTGACTTTCTCTCTTAAATATAACCAAAAAAAACCAAAAAAGCGAAAGTTTCGTCATTTAATTATCTGCCTGGTATGAATTTGATATTTGCGCAATGTGAGGACATTATTGGTTACTGTTTGTCGTACCTACGGCACTCTCCGCGTTGAAACCCGGAGTCGCATAACTGGCCATGCCAACGGCATTGGAAGACGAGTTTGGAGGTTAGCAGTCGAGCAGCCATCGTTGCACTATTACATGTATGGATCATGCCTACGGCATTCTGGGTTTGGTTGCGCTTTGCGCATTCTCCCCTCCGGGTTAAAACCCGGAGTTACAAGACTGGTCTTGCCTACGGCAATGGGATATAGAGACTTGAAGAGGTGCCAGACAATATCCTAGTACATCCGAGTGCCGTAAGCACGATAAAGAACAGCACAATGAAATAGCTAGTCAATTCTCGGATAGATTCTAGTGTTTCGGGATCACCTAAATATATGTCTTGGGAAAGCGTTCTAAGCTCTCTTTGGAATCTTTAGCTGTTGCCCAGGATACAATCCTCTTACATTGCGGATGTTGTTGAAGGCCCTCAGATCGGCATCCGAGATTCCCGGAAATTTTTTGGCGATGGTGAAAAGACTATCCCCGCTTTGAACTGTATAGATAATGTATTCTCCTGAATCGGCTGCATCACCTCCTGATTCGACTTTGGAAATTGCAGTTTTAGGCGAATTATGTTTGGCTGCTTTATCCACATCACAGTAGTCAACTAAAATTAAATATTAAGATCGAGGTTTATTCATAGCAGTTTTAAGAAATAATTATTATGTTTGTTTCCTTAAACTTGAATATCTAACCTTATTATTATTGCCTAAGCTTATCATTTTTTCGGATTTGAAGTAATAATCTTAAACACCTAAGCCTTAAATAACTTATTTACAACAATTTAAATTTTCTATTATGAAAAAAGTAATTTTATTTTTATCTATTGTAGTCATTGTGTGTGCTTGTTCAAAAGATGTCAACGAGGTTAATATGGATAACGTGCTTAATGTTAAACAAAATGATAGGATGTCATTTAAGAACGCAAAGGAATTTTTGGACACATATAAGAAACTTTCAACTTTTTCTTCTAAAGAAGAATTGCAATTTTGGGCTCAAAGCCAAAATCACAGTACATTGTTATATTCATATGATTCTACTATTCAAAATTATTCGGTAGCTTTAAAGACTATTCTTAACAAAGACTCTGAGTATGAATTAGGAGGTGATATTGTTTGGTTTAATAATGGGAAATTGTATGGTTTTTCAAAAAGTGAAGAGGCTAATATAAATATACTGAAAATGACTCCTAGCAAATGCAATGTGATCGGCAGTATAGTTCTTCAGGAAATAGGAACCAATAATTTAAAGTCAACCAGCTTGTCTACAAGCGGTTTATCGGCCACACATCAAAAAGAATTTTATCAGTGGTACTATCAGCCTTGTGGGGGCACTTTAGCTGCAGTGTTTGGCCTACGAAAACATGTGTATGAAATTTACGCAGAATGCATACATATGGGTTCTGGTTACTTGTCTTACTATGAGGGCCATGTTCATTTAAGAGTTAAACTTGAATGGAAAGGTAGTCAAGATTGGCAACAAGCTGGAGAACACAGAGAAATACGTATAAATGTTACAGGATCGGCAAACGCTGTAGAGAGTAATGGTGGTAACGGTGAAAGTGCTGTGATCCCTTTTAGCTTTACAAATCAGACGTATGATTGTTCAGGGGATATTGATTTATTACTTGCAAGTTTTGAATCTCTAATGCCATCCTACTGGTCAGTTTCAATGACTGGAGAAATCTATCAAAAAGTAAAAGGAGACTTTAACTATAATGGTTGGGAAGTTTCTGGAGAACTTTTGTAACAAATCTTAGTTAGATATTTTAAGGCTTAGGTTTTCTTAAATTCTTTTCACTAATATGCCTTTTCGATATTTCATGGTGATAGTTTTGAATGCCTCATTCTTTTGCCACTATACAAAAACGAAATAAAAGTACTTATTTGCTGATATTTTAGTCGCGAATAATTTTGAACTTAGTAAGACTATGTTTGATTTGCAATTTGCGCTATCAGCAAAATTTAGTTGGTTAGGATTCAAAAAAATACTAACTTATTGATACATAGACATTAAATAATTGATTCAATATGTTTTTACATATTTTGTACCGCAAATAAATGTCTTGTGAATGAGTCATAAAGTCATGCTTTCTTAGGGATTTTTAGTTGCTGTCCCGGATATAGGCCTCTGACATTCCTGATGTTGTTGTATTCTTTTAAATCGACATCCGTGATCCCCGGGAATTTTTTGGCAATTGTAAACAGGCTGTCCCCGCTTTGGACAGTATAAAGGATGTAATCACTTGTGGTGGCAGATTCAGAGTTAGTATCCGTGACAACAACGATAGGTGTATTTTCAGTCTTGACTTCCTTTGGAGTAGATGAATTACTTGCAAGAGTTTGTGGTTCGTTTTTTGGTTTTTCGAGGTGGGCAACTTTGCTTTTTAGGGCCTTTCCGGGCAGGTAAAGGGTAAGACGCTGTCCGATGTGCAACGTACTTTTACGAAGGTCGTTCCACTCTTTTAATTCAGCAAGTGAGACCCTGTATTTGTTCGCAATTGAACCGAGTTTCTCGCCGGATTTTACCACATGGGTAATCTCTCTCATCCCTTCTGCTGAAACCCCTTTTGCTCCACGGTAGCGTCCTTTTAGTGGAACCAGCATATTGTTTGGAAAATATTTATCGCGGTTGTAAGCAAATATCTGTGTCTGGTTATCAATGAATGCGGAGATGGCATCTGCAGGCAATTTCAGAATGTAGGGTTTTTCAGGCCTGGCGGGAACTACATCGCGACGATATTGCGGATTAAGTTGTCTTAGTTCGTCGACAGAAATATTCATTACAGCCGCCAATTGCTCAAAATTCAGGTAGTTGTGAACCTCGATGGTGTCGGTCACTGTTTTGAACTTTGGTTCTGAGGCAAACAGATGATGCTCTTTTGCAAAGTTCATGACATAGGATGCAGCAATGAAAACAGGAATATAGCCGCGCGTTTCTCTCGGTAGGGAGTAATAAATGTCCCAATAGCTTTGCTTTCCGCCGCTTCTTCTAACCGCCTTGTTGATATTTCCCGGACCGCAATTATAAGCCGCGATCACTACGTGCCAATCGCCATAAATCGAATAGAGGTCTCGAAGATAGCGTGCGGCTGCATCCGATGATTTGATCGGGTCGTTCCGTTCATCAATGTAGGAGTTGATTTCCAGTCCGTACAATTTCCCGGTTCCAATCATAAACTGCCATAGGCCAGAGGCACCGGCCCTTGAGACGATTTTTGGGTTGAGGGCCGATTCTATGATTGGTAAATATTTTAATTCGAGCGGTAACTGGTACCGTTCGAGCGCCTCTTCGAAAATAGGGAAGTAGTACTTGGAAAGCCCAAGCATGTAATTGGTGAGTTCCCTTTTGCGTATGGTGTAAAGGCCGATGAAATTACGGACCGTCTCGTTATAGGGGAGGGGAAGGAAGGAATCAATGGACTGTAAACGACTTGTATAGACCGTATCCGGAAGGTAAGATTTTAACTCTTCGGGAAGTGAATCAAATTCAGCTCTGTTGTACGAAAACGCATTTTTGATATACCATGTATTTACCAGCGAATCCAACTTGTCGGATACCAGCATGTTCAGATTTTCGTTGATGGCTTTATCGGCCATCTTGTTGCCCAATGAGTCGGTACCCCAGATCTTTTGTTCTTCATCCGCCGTAAGCGTCTTTGTTGGGACCTGCGAATGGGCACCCAAAAAGAGCGATAGAAAAATCAGGATTAAAATATTGAACTTCATTCTCATGGGACAAACATAATTAAAAATTAAATGCAACATTGAATCCGATTACTTGCGGACCTATACCTAAATTCATTGGCATAGGCTCAATGTGCATACTCAAACTGTCAGTAATATCAAAATCAGACAGATTCGCATCAACACTTGCGTCTATGATGCTTAGAACATGTAAGGCAGCAATGGCTATTACGCTCATATCCCTGCTTCTTCTATAATAATCCTTTCCACCCTTCAATTGCGTTTTAAAACTATCAAAATGGGAAGGATTGATATTTAAATCCCAATAAGGGATTTTAAACAATTCGTTCAGGTAGTCTTTGTCAACTTTGCTCATCTGGACTACTGCCTGATACTTAGCTATAGTTTTGTAACCATTAAAAAAATCTTGGTATTGGCTGTTGTTCCAACCAAGCACATAAATCAATCCAGCATAACCACCGTAAACGATGGGAAGTTTCCAGTATTTCCCATTGTAGACCTGTCCCAAT
>JBBIUJ010000284.1:0-5593 GCA_037440345.1 Prolixibacter sp. | reverse complement strand
CTCCTGGCTTTCCAGTTTTTCCTTAAAATTATTGGCCATGCAACCCGTTACCACCACCACGGCATTTTTATTTTTGCGCGCGGCCTGGCTAATCACTGTTCTCGATTTTTGGTCGCTCTGGTTGGTTACCGTACAGGTATTTACGACCACCACATCTGGCGATTCGTCAAATCCAACAAGCTGGTAACCCGCTTCGTCAAAATTGGTAACCAGCGCATCGGTTTCGTATTGATTGAGCCGACAGCCAAGGGTCTTAAAAGCTACTCTCCTTTTATCGTTTATAACCACGTTGTTTAGATCTCAAAAATAAATCCGAAAGTTCACGCAAAGGGCGCAGAGATAAACCGCAAAAGAGCGTAAAGTTCAGTTCTGATTTCTTTGCGTCTTACTTTGCGTTCTTTGCGTGAACTTAATTGTAATTCTTTAATTCAATGCTGATGTACTAATAAATCCTAATCATCTTAAATCATATTGCTGAGTTCTAAGAGTTGCTCGCCGCTCATTGAAAAATCAGCAGCCGATGCAATCCTGACATCAACGATTTTCCCCATCAGGGCATCATCCCTCCTGTCGAGCCTGACTATCAGTTTACCTTCGGTCAGGCCAGTCGAGAAGCCGGTCTTGCGATCGGTCCCATTGATCAGTACCCTGACCGTTTTTCCTACCAATGCTTCATTGTACTTGTGGGAGTGAAGCTTCATCACCTCAGAAAGGCGATGAAACCTATCTTTTTTGTCGTCTGTCGACACTTCGTTCTCCCAGCGGTAACTGGCGGCTCCCGGACGGGGCGAATACATGGCAATGTAGGCCATATTAAACCTGAATTCGTTCATGGCCGCAACGGTATTCTGAAATTCAGCTTCACCTTCGTTGGTAAAACCTACAATGATATCTGTAAACAGGGTGGCTTGCGGAATTAATTCGCGAATATCAGCCACGATCCTGCGGTATTTTTCCATCGAATGCTGTCTGTTCATTTTGATCAGCACCCGCTCGTCGCCACTTTGCATGGGCAGGTGTATCTGTTTGGCCAGACAATTATATGATGCGATTACCTCAATCACTTCGCGGTTCATATCCTGAGGATGGGGAGAGGTGAAGTAGACCCAGAACTCCTCTCCTGAACTCTCTCCAAATTCCCCAATCTGCCTGAGAAGTCCGGCAAAATTCATCTCTTCACCCTCTTTGTCGAGCCCGTAAGAGTTCACATTTTGACCCAAAAGCGTGATGGATTTGTAACCCTGGTTGACCAGATGACGCACCTCCTCAATGATTTCGGCCGATGGTCGTGAAACTTCGCGGCCACGGGTATAGGGTACCGCGCAAAATGTGCAGAATTTGTTGCATCCGTTCTGGATCGGCACAAATGCTTCGTATGTCGACTGATATTTGGGCTTGATATTCCACATTTCAGTGATATACTTATTTTTTGGCATCAATGGTTTGGGTTGTTTCAACCCGGCAGGAGTCACAATCCCGTATTCACGGATCATATCGGGTAATTGGGCCAGTTCGCTCATCTGAAAGATCAGGTCAAATGTCTTCAGAAATTTCTCCTTATCAGCAGGTAAGATACAGCCAGAAATGAAGGTGATCAGGTTGCGCTTGTTTTTCCATCTGTTCCATTGAGCTATCTTGTTGTATATCTTGTCGATGGGCTTTTGTCTGACCGAACATGCCAAAATACCAAGCAAATTGGCCTCCTCCTCGTTTTCAGTACGGATATAGCCCATGCTTTCAAGAACGGCGCTAACCCTTTCCCCGTCCGACAGGTTCATTTGGCAACCCAATGTAATCAGGTGATATTTCATCTGTTTATAATTTGATTTTTAATTGCCAGATGGAATAGCCATCCCGAGGCTTCGGGATCATTTTCGGTTGGTGTGAACATATTCCTCATGGCTATTTCATGCGCTAATAATTTGTTTTTAGAATATCACATGGAATTCGCATGAATCTATGTATCATTCCGATTGGTAATTATGCGATCATGCTCATTTCATTTCTTTGCGATCTTTGCGTCTTTCTTTGCGTTTTGTGCGTGAAATTTTTTATCTATTATGAAGGCAATAATCAGAAGTACACTTCACAATGTATCTGGTCTCTTTCAAATCCTTTTCCCTTTAGCACTTCAATGGCATCAAAGATCATGTTGCTGTTGCCGCAAAGATAGAAATGCGTTTCTGCTGCAAACGAGCAGTTTTTCAAATAGCCGGTAAGCCTTCCGTGATATGTGCCATGGGAATCACCGCTTGTGCAAAGTATATAACGGTCGGCAGCATATTCATCTTTGTCGTAAGCCTCAGTCGACTTACGGACGCCGTGGATCAGGGTGTAATCAAGCTCCGGATAGGTGCGGGTCATGCTGCGGAATGGCGCAATGCCCGTCCCGCTGGCAATAAAGACGAATTTTCCGGTCTCTGCTGCTTTCGGCTCTATGCCAAATCTCCCGAACGGACCATGCACTTCAACCAGGTCGCCGGCTTTAAGTTTATGGAGTCTGGGAGTAAAATAGCCATTCTCCACCTCCTTCACCAAAACCTCGAGGCATTCGTCGTTTGTACCACTGTAAACAGAGTACTCCCTGCTTTGATGATTGCCGTGAATACGTAGCGATATATGCTGGCCTGCCTTGAACTGGAAGCGGGCCTTTGGTAATCTCAATGAAAAAGTCTCGTCTGTTAATTGTCTTATCTCTATTATTTTGTAGAAGCTGTCATCAATTTTCTTGTCATCCTTTATAAAACTCATCCTGCTTGCAATTCCTGGATAATTAGCGTAATCGTTTATTTCCATCCCAAATTTTAAATTTTTGATACCCCTACTATTACGGGAGAATCCGCTTGTTGGTTACCATCATGAGTTTAAAATTCCATCTATATCTTTCGGGAGGAACCAAAATCAGCGGAAAATATGGTGGAAAATCCCCAAAATAATATATTTTTGTACTTCATTTTTTAAAATTGCGGAAGTAGCTCAGTCGGTAGAGCATCAGCTTCCCAAGCTGAGGGTCGCGAGTTCGAATCTCGTTTTCCGCTCTTGAAGATCAGTTAGTTACAGATTTTGTGATTGACTGATTTTTTTATTTTTAGGTGGTCTTTAGGGCAACATGTAAACCAGGATGTAAACCAGTTTACGTTATAGGCGCCTCAATTTCAGTAGTTTGCTACAAATCAAAAACTCTTGCAAACGGAGAAAATCCTTTGCTTAATAAAATCTCAAAAAATGGTAAGCGCAAATACCAGAGTTTGGGAATATCAGTAAATCAAAATAATTGTGATTTTGCAAAGAACAAGCCTAAACCCAAATGTCCGAATGGAGAGTTTATTCAAAGGATTATTCTTGGTAAGATCACAGATTTGCAAAAAGAAATTTTGGAATATAGTGCTGATAAAAAAGATTATACAGTAACAAATTTGCTTGGTAGCAATAGATCTACGATAAAAGAAAAAACAGTTGGGGAATTTTACGATGAGTTATTATCCGATTGTAAATTATTAAATAAAATAGCTAATAGATTGATTTATTGAGGATCATACAATTCAATCTAAGAATTTTTAAAAGGAAGGATCAATTTTTTGTTTAGCGATATTGATAAAGAATGGTTAAATAGTTATGAGAAGTGGCTTCGTTTAAAGGGAAACAAAGAGACTACAATCAGCTTATTATTCCGCACACTTAGAAGTGCATACAATAAAGCAATTGAAAATAAATGCACTAAGAAGACAAATTACCCCTTTGACGAATTCAAAGTCAGCAAATTTGACACTTCAACCAGTAAAAGGGCAATTTCCAAACATGAAATATTACTAATAAAGGAGATTGATTTAAGTAAAGAAAGTAAAATATTTAGTAAATTTGTAAATATGACCTAATATTTTTCTAAAAACCTGAAAATAAAATATTCAACTTGTTTAATTTCTATCTACTCATTGGACATTACAAAAAATCATGACAAAGATTATTGCTTTTGAATTCTGCAGATTTTATTTAAAAATTAAAGATTAAACGAAATGAGCAAAATCAAAATTGGTGCTGATGAGTTAATTCTATGGCTCAGAAAAAATAACATTGCTACAGAAATTCCAAATGATGAAATAAATGGATTGGGGCAAATTATTTACAGAATAATTGACAAACTTGGAGGGCAGAAAATTGCAGATAATCAAGAATCCCTCTGGCCAAATTCTATAGGAGATAAGAATATTGGCAAATACAGCTTACCTAAGACTTCTGCTCAATACTCAATGGAAATTGATAAACTTCCTAAATTGTATGAAGAATTGGCTAAACTGAAATAGGCCATTGTAAGTAAAGGAGAAAATTTGAAACTAATCCTTTTTTTCAATTAATTCGGGTTACAATTAGATCAGTTCTTAGAAAGGTTTTTGAATTCCGGTGAATAACCCATTTATGAATAGTTGTTTAAATGGTTGTTTTTAAAAATTCTCGTTAATGAAATTTTCATTTCTCTTCATTGCAATCCTTGTTTGCTTAGAAACTTTAGTTGCACAAGATTATATCACTAGTGAAATAATTCAAAGAGTCTTTTTAATAAAATCTAATAAGGGTACTGCAACAGGGTTTTTTGTTAAATATAAGAATCATACATGTTTAATAACTGCTAAACACGTAGTTGACAGCATTAATAAAACTCAAAGATTAAATGGAGATACCATTAATATAAAAGCATTTCAAAATTCGCATTGGATTTCGATCGGCGGTAGGGTTTATTTTAACGATAATAAAAAAGTTGATATTGCTGTCATTAACACTCCTTCAATTAAGCTTGATACTACGAATTTTGATTTGACTGTAAAAGGAATGATTTTAGGTGAGAATGGTTACTTTTTAGGATTCCCATTTGGAGGAACCACAATGATCGATAGTACAAATTTTAATAGCCCCTTACCATTAGTAAAGGGAGCTTTATTATCATCTTTTTATCGTGAGAAGGAAGCTTTTATTCTTCTTTTAGATGCTCATAATAACCCTGGTTTTTCAGGAGGGCCTATTGTATTCAGAAATCATAATGCAGAAACACCTTACAAATGGAATGTAATCGGTGTTGTATCTGGTTATAGAAAGCAAGAAAACGAAACTTCCAAAATAAAATATTATGAAAACTCAGGAATTATGATTGGATATGGAATCTATCATGCAATTGAAATTTTGGATAGAATTCAGGATTCACCATAATCAAATATTCATCTTTGAACAGATTTGATTTTTCAAACATAGAGAAGCTTGCATTTTTAGTTTAGAGAATTTGGCAATTCGCTTGAAGCAGCTTGATTAACTATATTGCTTTGGGTTCATAAGAAGAATAAAATCTAAGGTCTTGTTCTTTTTTAGGCAGGGCTAAACATGAGTAGCTGTTATTTGGACTCGCCGGCAAACCTGATCGTAATGCCGTCAATATAACTTTGGGCGATTGCTTTAAAAGGTGTTAAAGACTGATTCTTTGCTGTAAGCTGTTCCCGCATTGTTTGTTGCATAAGCCCTTAAGTAGTAAGTTGTGCCGGATGTTAGTCCGGTCAGTTCACTTACAAATGATCCAAGTCCACCGCCATTTAATGTTTTATTACTTGAA
>JBBIUJ010000283.1:0-5624 GCA_037440345.1 Prolixibacter sp. | reverse complement strand
CGGTCAGAGTAGCCGTAAATCTGCTTAATATCCTGATTTTTTAATATGGATTGTTTTGTTTTCATGTCATTATTCAAATAAGTAAATACCTTTTGTAGGTTGCCTCAAATTGTTTCCTTGCATAGTCGCAACCCTTTTTAGTCTTAAAGCAAAGGCAGGAACTGGCAGCCGTACTCACGCAGTAGCTATCCGAGCACGAGCCCGAAAAACCGGACCCGGAGGGCAGAACCCTGAACCAGGGAAACCATTTGGCCTGATTAATATTACTCCAGTCTGGTGTCCAGCCGTCATTGATGGCCTTTACTATGATTGTGAGTTGAGAATAGGCCAAAACATGATCCAGCAATCCCGGTAAGTTGATTGCTTCCGGATCTATGCCGGTAGCCTTACAAGCGTCTTCAAAGGTCTTGATAGACCTGAAATCAAATTTTTTGCTTTTCATAATTGTTTTAGTTTCTTGCTATTGAGAATAAAGTAATTGAATAAAATTTCACTGCTTTACCTGGTTATCAGCGTGACTGGTTACATAATATAGATTAAAATTTCATCAAATTGCCGGGAATAGATCACGGATTCTGTCGCTGTCCATGACTCCCAGGTTTTTTAGATATTCATTCACCATGTCCAGGCTGTGGTGACGTAGTTGCATTTGAAGATCTTTCATGTTTATCCCGGCTTTGTATGCTTTCACAACCCCGGTATGTTTCCAGGAATAGAAGCCATACCTGCCTTTGATCTTTACCGCTTCCAGGATCTTCTTGTGAGCTTTTGAAAGGCTGTCCCTGGAAGGAGCTTCCGGGCCCGGACCGCCAAAAATGAAAAGCTCCGGATTATACTGAACCAAAAAATTGAGTTCCGGGAGTAAACTTGTGGGAATGGCCACCTTTTGGGTTTTTCTGTTCTTACTCACAAATCCCGGGATCTCAATATATCCGGCATGAAGGTTCACATATTCAATTTTGAGCTGTCTTATTTCGTTTGGCCGGATGAAACAATAATACTGGAGCAAACAGGCTAGCCACAAAAAGGGCTCTTTCTCCCTGGAGTATTCTTTTATCAACCGGATCTGAAAATCATTGAAATACATCAATGATCTAGAGGAGGTTTTGATAGGTGGCATATTCCTGAAGGGATTTTTGAAGTTATCCGGTTCATACCTTACTAAATATTTGTTATAAAGTGATTTTAAGTTACTCCGGTAGGCTTTGACAGTCTTAGGGCTCAGCTTTTTCTTGAAAAGTGAATCCACAAAGGCCAAAGCGTCCTCTCTTGTTGCTTGCCGGTCGTTCTTGTCTCCCAGGAAGGTTAGAAACACATTAACCATGCCTCTGAAAGAAGAGATTGTTTTGGGATCACAATAGTTGTTCATGGATTCAATGCCGTCCATCAGAATACTACCGGGGAATTTTTTAACCGGCTTATTATTGCCATAGGTTACCGGCTTCTCTTCGCGGATCCTGGCGCAGATCTCCTCGGCTTTCTTTAACCTGCCCTCAATGGTCTTGATCCGGTTGATCCCTTCATATACTTTGACCCTTTTGGGAACGTGTCCATTTACCAAGGGTTCATAGTAGTAGACGAACCATGTTTTTGAGAGATCCCCGGAGGCAGTGAACACCTCCGGAGAATAGAATTTTGATTCTTTCATGATTCTAGTAATTCCTCTATAAAATCTGCAATCATTGATACAAAAGCCAAATGACCACACATTTCGGGATCTACTCCATCGCGTTGAGAAGAACTCACAGCGTAGGCGACTACCTTTCTGATATTTTTTGGCAAACAGTCAGCCGAGATGATAAAATCAATTAACTCTTTTTGTTTTTCAATAAATTCAGGGGATTGTGTGTTTTTCTTAGTCATTTGTAGCCTCCTTTTCTATGTTAAATGAATTGTTTGATTGGTTGGTGTTGAATAAAAGCTGAACGATTGAACCGGGTTTTATGTCAGGATCAAAGATTCTTCCTGGTGACTGTATCCAAGCCTGCAAATAATCAATGAGCTCCTGAATAAACAGTTTTTTTAGTTTTTGGCTACCTCTTACCAGGTACAGTGTTGAAGTAATGTCCCTAGCCAGAAAAAGCGGAGTAAATCTTGCCTTGTCAAGATCTGTGCTAACACGGTTAATTTTTCGTGTTAGCATTTTATGTTCCCGGATAGTATTTCTTCGTTTAAGAAGTAATTCATCCAGGATTTTGTTTTTGCGTGAAATTTCAGCTTCGAGCAGCTTAAGTTTTGTTTCTTTGGAATTTTCCATAATTTTGAAATTGATTTTAAGATTAATAATTACCCTGGGCGGTGTTCAAGCACTGACCGGGGTTTTTGTTTATTTGCGGTTTGTTAAAAAATCGTTGAAGTCATTAAACCCAGGATAAAGCCTGGAGGATATGTTTTGAGTTTGGGGATATTTTGAAATGATCCGTTTTGTTGCTTCATCACCGGCATTGTCATTGTCCAGATAGAGGCTTATTGTTTCAAATCCCGACAGATCATCAATGATTTTTGAAAGGTTTGAAACGCTATTAAGGATTATATTGGTGTCCTGTGACCTGCGGATCTTGGAGAACCTGAGAAAAGAGAGAAAATCAAAAAAACCTTCAAAAATGTTCAGGTTAGGAATACTCCCGGGAATTGTTGTTACCCACTTTGGACTACTTGACATTTTAATGCTTTTGCCTGCAAGTCCAAAATTCAATTCAATGCCTCCTTTGTCGTTTTGGAAGGCTATACCAAAATATCTCTTTATTTCTCCTGTTGAAGGGTTGACAATCTTCCAGTAGGCTTCCTGAAGGTATAGGGTAGCGGTATCGAAGCCAATCCCCCTGCTCTTCAGATAGGCTATTATAGCCCGGTTTTGAAGCTCCTGGATCTTGGTGATCTCGAAGGTTTCAGAAGGATCTTTTTGCTGGGGAGAAGAGAGAGAAATGGGGGCTATTGTTGCACCCGAAAGGATCTGTAAAGCTCCAACTGTTGATGTTCTGTGTAGCTGTTCCACCAGGTCAATTATATTGCCTCCTTTGCCGGACCCGTGGTCAAACCATAGATTTTTATTTGTATCAACTTTAAAGCTCGGTGTCTCTTCGCTCCGGAGCGGGGATTTATACCAGGCTTTCCCGTTATTGTTATTGTCAGGGCTTATTCCAATCCCCTGGAGATACCCGACAATACTGATCTGTTTTGCTTCTTTACAATTCATAACCTTTCTGTTTTTATGTAAGTTTTATAGATTTTTTTTCTCTTTTCACCAGCAAAAACATCTCTGTTTTGCCTGTATTTTTAGCACTTTAACCCCCTAAAGTGCTATTTTTATCTAATGTGCTGTAAATCAATTAAATCAATCGCTTCACTTTAAGGGTGTCCATATATATATAAAGGGGTGTTTAAAGTACTTTAGATGTAATTGTTTTTATATTCGTTTAATTGTCATAAATTCAATGTATTAAGTACTTCACATTAATTGAAGTGCTATATTAAAGTGCTAAAGCGGGTATCTGTTAAAAATGTACTCCTTTGAACCATCTTTTTGAATGATGTAATTTTTATCTTTTAGATATGTTATGAGCTTTACACATTTTGTCATTCCAAAATGATCATATATTTTTTCGCAAATTGTATGGAGCTTGTTTTGTAATGGGGCGTAGGTGTAAGATTCATTATTACCAAAAGTCTGTTTTAGAATTGTGGTAATTTCATCTGGAGTTAAATGGTTAGGCTGTGGTGATTTGGGTTCGTAGGTAGATTTGATTTCAGTATTTAATATTTGGCCGTCCTCATTAACAGTAAATGAAAACTCTTGAAAATCTTTATGCCTGGTGAATTTAGGCTTAAATATTGTTGATCTTTTTCCGTTGTAATCTTCCCGGCTAAGTGTTGCCACAGTTTCAGCCTTGTTCATTAACTCGCTCCCCAGGTGTCCCCTTGCGTTATCATCCCCTTTATTTTGGTGCAGGATCGTAAAAATGTGAATGTTGTGTTCCTGTGTCCATTTCAGAAGATAGTCCGCTATGGCGGTGGCTTCCCGTTCGTCGTTGATCGATGAAACAAAATCCCGGATCCCGTCAATTACAACAAAGCCTAAACCTGGTGTGTTTTTAATTAGATGTTCAGTGATTTGAATCCTGTCTGCCCTGTTGTACCTTCTAAGTGGATAATAAATAAGATTTTCAGGATCAGCTTTGGGGTCTCCGTTGACTTGCTTGGCAATGGTTCTAATAATTTTGACGCATTCTGGTTCTCCCTGCTCTGTGTCAATCCATAAGATGTTTTTCTTTTCATCCGGAAGGGAGGGGATAAAGTTTGAAATCTGTTTTCCTTTCAATAGAGATGAAACTATTATTCCGGTCGCTGTCGTTTTTCCTACTTTGGGTAGTGCCAAAAGGGTGGAAAAATTACCTAACGTTGCAAAGGTTTCATTACCATAATTACCCTCTATTGCCAAACAGACAGGAGGGTGTTCAAACTCGTGATCTGCTCGAAGCCTGGAATTTTCTACAATTCGTTTTATATCCTCTTGGGAGATTGCCATACTGTACTTTATTTCCTTAGGGCATCAATTATCTCGCTCCTTAAAAAATACTTTCTGCTTAACAGGTTGTACATTTTAAATTTTTCCTGTTTGACAAGTTTCAGTAGGGTAGGAGGAGTGCAACCAACCAGGGCACAAGCCTCCTTAATTGTGATCTTGTCTTTCTCAAAGTCGGGAGTTTGGGGCTTGGTTCCCTTTTCAGTCGTTTCAGACAAAAAGCCTCTAAATGTCTTTCCGTTGATTTCTAATAAAATTGTTTTGTTTTCCATTGCAATTATAATTAAGTAATTCTTTATGATTGCAAAAATAGTCTAATAATTTGCAAATACAAATAAATAGACTAAAATATTTCAATAAATATTGTTTTCCAATTCCATTTTTTATTTATTTTGCATTATGAATGAAATGGATAAAATTAAAGTCCTTAGAAATCAGAAAGGTATAAGCCAAACTAAAATGGCTTCTTTAGTCGGATTATCTCAGCCGGGATATGCGAAAATTGAAAGTGGAATAACTGAAAATGTGTCGCTTTCACTTGCTATTAAAATTTCAAAGGCTTTAGGGGTTGGATTTAATGAACTGTTCGACATTGACGGAGATAGCCAAAAGATCGACAGCTTAAAGAGTGATATTGAAACCCTTAAGAAGAGAATATTGGGACTTGAAGAACAATTAAATGACAAAAGACAGATTATACAGTTTCTTTCCGATAATAATTTCTTAAAGGAAATTGCTTGGGTTATTTATTGTAGAGAATATGACAAAGAACACCATAGAGAACCGTTTACCTACTCAGATGATGATCTTTTATTCGACGCTGATAATCACATTGATCGTGAAGACTTTATGAAAAATTATGCAGAAGATTTTATTAAAAAATATGTAGAGGAAGGTAAAAAACCGCCGAAAGGGATAAACGATGTGTCTTAATTCCTTAAATTGACTCTTTCAACGCCTCCGGCAGCATCAGCAAAAACGGCAGGCACCTTTCCCAAAACTAAAGGTAAAAAAAATTATTTGAACAGATCGGAATGGGTTCCAGTATTCATGAACAAAAGGGTTAAAACAGAATCATTTTGCTGCCATACAAGAATCCAGT
>JBBIUJ010000282.1:0-5628 GCA_037440345.1 Prolixibacter sp. | reverse complement strand
AAATAGAGTGTAAAGATAATTTTTTTTTCATGATTGATATATATATTTAAAAATCTTTGTACACCAAATTTATATGAATCTTGTCAGTTTTTTGACCCGGTTTTCTGAATAAGCATACATAAAATAACCTGTCACATGAGATACGAAAGCCGGTTGTGCCAATGAACGTTCAACTTTGTTTGTTTGTGGTCTCCATATCTACAAGTTCTCCTAGTCGGGAATATGTTTCATACATATATTTGTATTTCAATGCATTGCCTGGAATTGGTTTGTATTCGGTCTCGAAACCGTTGCCCATCGCCTCTTGGGCATCGGTAATGGTTGGATATAGTCCGCCCACCACAGCTGCTGCCATGGCTGATCCAAGGGCACAGGCTTGTTCGCTTCTGGCAACCAGGATAGGTTTGTTGATAACATCGGCAACCACCTGCATCACAAATGGTGATTTTTTGGCAACCCCTCCCAAAGCGATGATCCCTTCGATCGGAATACCCTCTTCTGCAAAACGATCGATAATTTTTTTGGATCCGAAAGCGGTGGCCTCCACAAGGGCTCTGAATATTCCCGGGGCATCTGATCCCAGGTTCAATCCAAAGATCGCCCCCTTCAGCAATTGATTTGCATCCGGTGTGCGACGGCCATTGAGCCAGTCGAGTGCAACAATTCCGGTCTCTCCAATGGCGATTTTTTCGGCCTCCGCTGTCAGCCAGGGAATCATGCTTTCGGCCAGTTCTTCTATCAATGCCACTTTCGCGCTTGCATCCAGTTTGGAAGAGCGGTTGATCAACTGTTCGGCAGGTCCGAGCAATAGGTTTTTAAACCAGGCGTAAACATCACCAAAGGCCGACTGTCCGGCTTCCAATCCCAGCATCCCGGGGAGTACGGAACCATCGACTTGTCCGCAAATACCTTTCACAAATTTATTCCCAACCTCCTCGGAGGGAGCGATCAGGATATCACAGGTGGAAGTCCCCATAATTTTACTCAAGTAATAGGGCTTTATCTCTCCTCCCAATGCCCCAATATGAGCATCAAATGATCCGACGCCAACTGCAACATTTCCGTTTAACCCGAGACGTTTGGCCCATTCGGGACTAAGATTGCCGGCTTTGACCTCACAGGTAAAAGTCTCTTTGTAAAGCCTTGACCGTAAACCCGCAAGCAGCGGATCCAATTTTTGAAGAAAATCCTCTGCCGGCAAACCATCAAACTCGGCGTGCCACATGGCTTTGTGTCCTGCGGCGCAACGGCTTCTCTTCATTTCGAATGGATCAGTTTTTCCGGTCAGCAATGCCGGGATCCAGTCGCAATGCTCTACCCAGGAATAGGCTGCCTCGCATACTGCGGCATCTTCCCGCAAAACATGAAGTATCTTGGCCCAGAACCACTCTGAAGAATAGATCCCTCCCTCAAATTTGGTAAAATCAACTCCACCCCAACTTCTGGCCAGCGTATTGATCTCCTCTGCTTCTGCAGTGGCAGTGTGGTCTTTCCAAAGAACGAACATGGCATTGGGATTCTCCGCAAACGCATCATTAAGCGCCAGCGGTGTCCCGTTTTTATCGACGGCTACAGGGGTAGATCCGGTGGTGTCGACCGATATGGCAACCACATTTTGTGCAGCATCTGAAGGGGACTTTTTAATCACATCCGTGATCGTTTTTTCCAATCCTTCCAGGTAATCCAGCGGGTGCTGACGAAACCTGTTGTTGGCCGGATCACAATATTTCCCGGCTTTCCATCTGGGATAATAAAAGACACTACTAGAAATTTCGGTTCCGTTTGAGGCATCCACAAGGACTGTCCGAACCGAGTCCGTGCCATAATCAACGCCTAAAGTATACTTTGTCATTACACGAAAAGTTTGAAAAGTAAGAAATGTTTATGTCGTTTGAAATGTTTGAAGTGACTCCGGTCCCTGAGCTTGTCGAAGGGAAATGTATATTGTAATGTTTATTCCTGAGCCTCCCTGAATGTTAAAGGGCCGAAATGAAAATATAGTTTTCCCGATAATGGTTTATCTGTTGAAAGATACTCGTTTGGCTGACTTTGTGGCCCTTCCGCTTCCGGTTTGGTGAATTTGGTGCCAATGGCGCTGATTCCGTTCAGTATTGAAATATTACCTTCCGGGAACGATGGGGATACTCCGCCTTTGACAAATTTTGCCGGTTGTGGTTTAAACAGGTGCAAGAAAAGATCCCCTGTTGCAGAAACTATGTAAAAAGGAAGCTCCCTGGTCTGTACCCTTACGGCATAAAAATTGCTGTAATAGCCTTTGAATTCAGGGTAATCAAAGGTTTCTCCGGTTACGGTATTGTTGTAAATCTTGTTGAAAACGCCAAATTCGTTTCCTTTAAGGCGGTTCTTCCAAACATGGTAGGGTCCGTTGGCAACCAGTGTAGCTCCCGTAGCTAAATTCTCCGGATAATTGAAGGTTATACCTGTAAAATTGGTTTTGCCTACCGGATGAAGCTGGTATTCCAATTGAAGCCACCCACCCGGAAGCATCGTCCATTTGGCAAAACAATCGGATTTGTTGTAGCTGACCTCAACAGACGGATTGCCATCTGATATTCCAGGTTTGATACCTGCGAAAGTGGCACTATCCCCGACAAACGCCGGGCCGTTCGTGAAGGGAACAATCCTGCCGAAGGCGATTACTTCCGTCAGTTTGCCTGTTTTCTTGCTGAACTTCACGGTAGAATGTCCTGATGATAAGATCAGGCATTCCCCGTTTTCGGAACTCTTCACTTGTTCCCTGGTAACTTTCACCAGATTGTTCTTGAATTCTTCGGGCGAGGTGATGTTCCAGCTCCATTTGTTGATTTGCCGGCCAAACGGGTCGGTGGCAGTCAGATAGAGCACATCAAAATCTTTCCAGCCGGATGGCAGGTTCATTTTAAGTGCCCCGCTCTCACCAACCCCAATGGAAGGTGCTTGAACAATAAGTTGTTGTCTTTGCTCATTTTGACGGTTGAAGATGCCGTTAAATTTTACCAACTCAGCGCTGAAAGTGCATTTGTTAAAGTTGGTATATAAAAATCTGTTGGTAACCTGGATCGCTCCATCAAAGGCTGGATCCAGTTTCCTGGTAACAATATGTACTGGCGACCAAATCTCCTTGATGGTGTAGAAACTGCCCTCCTTTTCGCGGTAGGGACCGAGAATTCCATCGGGAGCATTGTTGCCATGGGTGTCGATGGAGTCGTTCAGATCATTTCGCACAATCCCTTCATCTGCAAAGACCCACAAAAATCCTCCGGCTGCCAAAGGTTTTGCGCTCATCATGTTCCAATAATCGTCCAATCCCGCACCAAGACCACCATCGTACAATCCATGCAAAAATTCGGTAGGGAAATAGATGAGGTTACCGTTGTTTAACGCGTTATCGACATATTTATAACCCGGGTAGTGCTTGGTATCGGTTCCGTTTATTTTTGCCCAGGGCTCAATAACCAGTCTGTTTTGAGGATCATATTTTCCATAATCATCACGCAAATCTTTGTTGAAACCCCCTTCGTTGCCATTGTCCCAAAGTAGGATAGAGGGATGGTTCACATCTCTAATGACCAGTTCCCTGACCAATTTTTTGCCAATTTCAGTACTGTAATATGCCTGCCAGCCCGTTAATTCGTCTAAAACAAACATGCCAAGAGAGTCGCAAACATCAAGAAAGTGCTGATCCGGCGGATAATGCGACATCCGGACGGCATTCATATTCATATCTTTCATCAAGTTCACATCCTGGATGCTAAGTTCCTTGCTGCTGCATCTTCCGGAGGTAGGCCATGCGGTATGACGACAAACTCCGCGGAAAATAATCTTTTGGTTGTTCACAAAAATTCCGTCGCCGGGTTTGACTTCGACAGTTCTGAATCCAAAGCGCTGTGTGATCTGATGCAGGAGTTTTTTGCCATCTTTTAAAGAGACAACCACATCATATAGATTTGGCGCTTCAGGATTCCAAAGGGAAGGTTGTTCAAATGATCCCATTAACTTTTTTTGATCCAGGTTAGGTATCAAAGGGGTTGAAATGGGTGCTCCAAATGCTTTCCCATCCGTAGTTTGAATCTGAGCTTCGATGGTTTTAGCTTTTTTAATGCCACTTAAAAATACATCCATCTTAAATGAGCCGTCCGCTTTGGCATCGATGGCAACCCTGTCAATAAATTCTGAAGGGTTGGCTTCAAGGTACACTGGCCTGTAAATCCCGCCAAAAACCCAAAAATCACCTCTGCGTTCAGCCTTATTGATGGTTTTGTCTGTGGATTCCTTGCTTACCGTCACCTCCAGAAGATTATTTGCCCCAAATTTAAGGAGGTTGGTAATCTCATATTTAAACCGGTAAAATGCTCCCTGGTGTATGGCCCCGGCTGATTTTCCATTAATTTTCACCTCCGTGTCTGTCATTGAACCTTCAAAAACGATATAGATCTTCTTTGTTTTCCAGTTTTTTGCAACAGGGAATTGGTATTTGTAAATTCCCTTTTCATCGTTGAAGACTTTTTCGTTCTGACCATAATTGAAATTTCCAAATCCCTGAAACTCCCAGTGAGATGGTACCTGGATGGTTGACCATTTTTCGCTGTTCCGGCCTTTGGTGCAAAAGAAATCCCAAGTGACGGTATGGTCTTTGTCAATGCCGGACAGGTATTGGATATCTGTCTTCTGGGCTGAAGCCATGAGTGAAAACAGGCTAAGCACAAAAATGGGGAACAATTTTTTCATTAGAATCTGTAATGAGATTGGTGGTTTCAGCGTGTAATTTGCTTTATTTCTGCCCATAATAGGCATCCTTTCCATGCTTGCGCAGGTAATGCTTATCGAGTAGAAATTGATCAATACCGGCAACCTTGTTCATGGTCAGGGCATGGTGGGCCATTTTGGCAACCTGCTCCAAAACTACAGCATTGTGAACAGCTTCATTGGCAGATTTTCCCCACGAAAATGGCCCATGACCATCAATCAGTACAGCAGGAATAGCTGACGGGTCAATTTTTCTATTTCGGAAAGTCTCAATGATGACGTGTCCGGTTTCCAGTTCATACTGACTATTTACCTCCTCTTTGGTCAGTTTACGGGTACATGGAATTTCTCCATAAAAATAGTCTGCATGAGTAGTGCCCAGGGCAGGTATGGGTAGTCCCATTTGTGCCCAGCTGGTTGCCCATTCGGAGTGGGTATGAACGACACCACCTATCTCCTTAAAATCGTGGTAAAGAACCAAATGAGTTGGCGTATCAGAGGATGGTTTCCACTTCGAATCGACCACTTTCCCTTCCAGATCGACCAGCACCATATCCTGCCAGGTCATGGTATCATAAGCCAATCCGCTGGGCTTAATCGCTATGATCCCTTTATCCCTGTCAATTTCCGACACATTGCCCCAGGTAAAGATGACAAGTCCATGTTTGACCAGATCCAGATTGGCTTCGTAAACACGTTTTTTTAGTTCGCTATACATTGTTTTGTTTTTGTTGGCTATTGACTATTAGCTGTTGGCTATTAGCTTTTTGATCCATTCAAATTGACTTTTGTATAATAGACGTTCAACATCTTTTGAAAAGATGAAAGGTTTGAAAAAATTGACTCATCAATTGCATGATTTCCAATTGATAAATTTCTGCA
>JBBIUJ010000281.1:0-5661 GCA_037440345.1 Prolixibacter sp. | reverse complement strand
GCCCTACTTTTGCCTCGAAGGCAGCCACTCCGTTTAGCAAATATTCCTGACCGTAAGCCCATCCGCTTCTTAGGGGGTGGGCAGAATCGAACCAGGCAATGGGTTTGATCTTGCCCTGACTTACTGCTTCGGGGGTGAGACTGAATACCGGGCTCGAATCAAAAAAGATATCTGCTCCGGAGCCCATTCCCCATCCTGTGGTCATGGTAGAATCGACCCTGACGCGCAGCAGACTCCCTGGAATGTAGAATTTGTCTGACGTCAGAGAAACCTCTTTCCCTTTAACCATCTCTGCGAGCGAATTGGTAACGCCCAATTTTAAATGGTAGGCCAGATTGGTGCTCCTACCGATGGTTGCAATGGTTCCAACCCTCCTCCATAAATTTTTCAACGCCACAACTGAAGTATCAGCCGTGATCTTTCCCCACTGATACCAGTATTCAGTCGGAATATCAGTAATTTTAGTCGTATCTCTGGAAGCGCCTGCTTCTGTACCGGTTATAGGAGGAATGGCACCGCTTACAAATAGGATCACATCAAACTTTTTGCGTAGATTGCCTTCGTTGATCTCTTTCACATAAATGGTCTTGTAGGGAAATTTGTGCAGTTCCATGATCCATTTTAGCCATCCGGCGGAAATTGTACCCCCGTAGGTATCCCAAACAGCAATTTTCAAAGGGGATATTTTCCTTGTCAGATGGGCAGGACGGTGATTTATTCCCCGAACATTCAATCCCAATTCGGATGCTGCTTTGCCAAGAATAATTTTTGCTTTCCCATTTGCAGGAACGAAGAAAGATCCTTCACCTGATAAGGGTTTGGTAGTCGGTTCATTTTTAAACCGGTAAACATCCAGGCCCGCATGAAGCAGCTCATTTACGACTAAAAAAGCTTGGTCACACCTCGAGTCCAGAATATATCCCGACACGAAACCTGTACCCTCAAAATCGCCCTTCGGTCGCTGAATCTCGCCGTAGGGAAGCGGCTCAAAAGGTCCGTCAAAGGCATGCAAAATGCTCTTGAAAACAATTCCCATCGAAAACGCAGGGGTCCAACCGGCAATGTCGTATGGCTTTACCGGGGGACCTCCGGGATAGAGAAAATCATTTGGATGGTCTTGCGGTTCAAACATATCCAGAATGTGAGGCCTAAAAGCCTGGTTGGTTTTGACGACAAATGAACCTGCAGGGTAATTTTTCCCATCTGCAACAAAGGCTGAAGTTGCTTTACAGACCTGGATTCCCGATTGAATCAACGCGTTTACGAACCTGACTGCAGTGGGGAAATCGGGTTGATCTGAGGGAAGAATGTAACCCCGGGAATCTCTTTTAGCGCTATCTTTTACCAAAACCTGGAAATACTTCACAGGAATGGTATCAACTCTTGCCCTGTTGCTGACGCTATCGGCACCTTTTCTGATTTTTTGGTCCGCTTTACCAGCATTGCTGATCAGTTCAACCTTTTGGGGCGAAATGCTCCAATTGTCTTTGTTCCCAGCCTGGATGGAGCTTTTGCCCATGCAATATATATTGTAAAGCAAGTGCTCCCTGTTCCTGGCTGCGTAATCCAAAACTGCATAATTAAGTGAGAGGGAGTAGTCGATCGACTTTCGGAAATTCCATTTCTGGGGCATCACCGGATAAGGGGTATTTCCACTTGGCAGTAACCTGGATGGCACCAACGGGACAGTTGAAGGGGTCGGATTTCCGATAATTTCCGTCAGCAGCCCGATCATGTTGTGAAAATAGGCGGTGGTACGCAATCCCCCATTGTACCATGTAGAAAATACGGAGCCGCCGCGTTCGGTATAGCCGGGTTTTCCCTCTGCGATCAACCTGTTGACCATGGAAGCCCCAACAGCATCTATACCCGTCATAACCAGAGGATGAAAAAAATAGTTAAACGGATCCCGGTAGGGTGGACCGGCAACCACAGATCCGGCCGGACCTGACTGATGGTGGTTGTAGATCACCTGCGGAAACCACTCAAGATAGAGTTGCTTGCTGATATTTTGGGTCTCTTTCAGATTCATCATGTAGAAGTCGCGGTTGTTGTCGTGACCGGCATATTTCTCGTAAAGCCTCGGCAGTTGAGAATAGGACCTTTTCAGTGTATCGGGATTGCCCATGTACCAGTTGGAAACCAACTCCTGCCCATCCGGATTGGCATGTACCAGCAGTACGATCACTTCATCCAAAATCCGCAGGGTCTCCTTGTCATTTCGGCTTACCAACTGCCACAGGGTCTCAATCAATTGGTGCGTCCCAACCGTCTCGGTTGCATGAAGTCCTCCATCAATCCAGACCACCGCCTTCCCCTCAGTTGAAAGGGAAAGCGCCTGCTCATCGCTGAGATTCTCTGCTCGGGCCAATTTTCCGGCTATCTCTTTGTATTTACCTAGATTTTTAATGTTATCCGGCGAGGAAACGATCATCATATACTGGGTCCTGCCCTCCTCGGTGGGCCCCATCTCGACCAGTTTCACCCGATCGGATGACGATGCAATCTTTTTAAAATAGGCTTCAGTTTGTGCATAGTTGGCCAATTTGTAATTGTCGCCGATCGAAAAACCAAAGTGCTGTTTTGGGGATGGTGACTGCGCATAGGTGCGTATCATTGTAATAGTCAGAAGCAGGAGAAGGAGCGTTGGTATTGATCTCATTTTATCGGTTTGAGTGAAAGTCATGAAGAGAAGTTTCAGAATTCCGAATTTAGTAAATTACTCCAAAAGGAGACAATAGAAAATTAAGCAAGTAAAAGTTATCTTCGGGGCATTATTCTGACACTGTTTTAGCATTGCTGGCAGAGAGTTTTGAAAGAGATCAAAATACTATTAACAAATACATATACAACCACTTAAAATGATATCACATTCGCGAGAATGAATAATCGCGTGCGATATTCTCAACAAAATCGACTAAGATGAGGACTATTTTTCTGACTTTTTTTCTACTCTCGCTATACATTGGAGCCTTCGCACAACCATTTTCGAGGCGGGCGGTATACGATATTTCCAAAGATCGCGTACTTTACACGGTGGGTTACACCCATCTGGATTCGGAATACGAATGGGATTACCGCACGACAGTCAGTGAGTACCTGAAAAATACACTGGAGGAGAATTTCAGGCTTTTTGACAAATATCCCGACTACGTTTTCAATTTCACCGGTTCCCGACGCTATCGGCTCATGAAGGAATACCATCCGGAACTCTATTCCCGGTTAAAGGGGTACATCGATGCCGGCCGATGGAATGTGGCAGGATCTTCGGTTGAGGAGGCGGAAGTAAATGTATCATCCTCTGAATCCGTTCTAAGAAACGTGCTCTACGGCAACAATTTTTTTCGCAAAGAATTCGGCAAAGTTAGCGTCGACTACATGCTACCCGATTGTTTCGGATTTGTGGCCAACCTTCCTTCGGTATTGAACCATGCCGGAATCATAGGCTTCTCTACTCAAAAGCTCACCATTCCAAACCTTAAAACCTGTGTTCCCCTTCCCTTCAATGTGGGGGTTTGGAATGGCCCGGATGGTAAAGGGTTGGTGGCCTGTCTGGATGCAACCGATTACGACGGTGACCTGATGCCACGTCTGGATATTGACAAATATTGGGACAAACGACTGGCAGAAGACCAACAAAAACATGGCATTTCCTTCGATTACCGATATTATGGGTGCGGTGATATGGGAGGTGGGCTTCGTGAACGCGACGTAATCAATGCAGAGGGAAGTCTTCACAATCAGGACAGCAAGATTAAGGTCATCCTCACCTCTTCTGATCAGATGTACAAAGACATTACCCCGGAAATCAGGAAGAAACTCCCTGTTTACTCAGGAGATCTCTTGCTGGTAGAGCACAGCTCCGGTTCCATGACCTCCGAATCGTACATGAAGCGATTGAACCGAAAAAATGAAATCCTGGCACAATCGGCAGAAGAGATGGCCTGCATGGCCAATTACCTGACAGGCGCCCTCTATCCGTTGGAGAAACTGAACAACTCGTGGGAGCTGTTGCTAGGCAGCCAGATGCACGATATCCTACCGGGAACAGCCATTCCAAGCGCTTTCAAGCTAGCCTGGAACGATGAATTTATCGCGCAAAATGGTTTTACGGAAGTATTGAAAGATGCAACGGGAGCCGTTACATCCCAATTAAATACACAAACAAAAGGGAGGGCTGTAGCCGTTTACAATCCTGTTGCCAGGGAAAGAGAGGATGTCTGCACTGCTGAACTCCAATTTTCTGAGATGCCACAACACATCCGGGTATTCGATCAAAAAGGGAAAGAGGTTCCTTCACAGATCATTTCGCGGAACGCTGATCGGGTAAAAATCATCTTCCTTGCCAAAATCCCTTCCCTGGGAGTAGCCATCTATGATATTCAGGTAGCGGCTGAGAGGTCGCGGATAACCACTCCTGCATTAACGATTGAGCCAAACTCCCTTGAAAATGAGTACTACAAAGTTTCACTGGACGACAACGGCGATATTTCCAGTATCCTGGATAAAAAAGAGAATCGGGAGTTGCTTTCCAAACCTGCACGCTTAGAATTTCAGCGTGAATCGCCCCGGAAAGAGCCAGCCTGGAACATGTTCTGGTACGACAGAAAAAATCCTCCCTTTGCATTTATGGACCATGAAGTCAAATTGAAAATGGTCGAGAACGGACCGGTTAGGGTCTCCTTCGAAGTGACAAAAAAAGGAGAGAATTCGATCATCCGTCAGATCATCAGTCTTTCTGCAGGGAATGCCGGTAAGAGAATCGAGGTGGCCAATCAAATCGACTGGCAATCGACAGGCGTTTGCCTGAAAGCCTCCTTCCCCTTTACCGCCGCAAATGAAGAGGCTTCCTACAATCTGGGTGTTGGTGTCGTGAAACGGAACACCAACCATGAACTAAAATTTGAAGTACCCTCAAAATTGTGGTTCGACCTTACCGACAAATCAGGAAAATTTGGGGTTTCGGTCCTGGAGGATTGCAAATATGGCTCAGACAAACCCGACGACAACACACTACGGCTGACGTTGCAATACTCCCCTTCCGCCAAATTGTGCCCGACCTGGCTTTACCAATCTACCCAGGATTGGGGGATTCAGGAGTTTAAATACGGACTCTACAGCCACAATGGGGACTGGTCTCAGGGTGAAACCCAGCAACAGGCCGAATTCCTGAACAAACCGCTGATTGCTGTCGAAGCGCCCAAACATACAGGCAAATTGGGATCATCCTTCTCATTTGTTGGCATCAACTCACCAGGAGTCGGTTTGATGGCCCTCAAAAAAGCCGAACAAGGCGACTATCTTGTAGTAAGGGTCAATGAACTAGCCGGGAAAGACCAAAAAGGTATAAAGGTTCAACTTCCCGGCAAAATCGTAGAGGCCTGGGAAGTCAACGGACAGGAACAGAAAATAGGGGATGCTGCCGTAACCGGCAATCTTCTTACCTTCGACCTCACGCACTCCACCCTCCGCAGTTTTGCGGTTAAACTGGCCCGGCAGGAACAGATTCCTTTCATTCAGGAAGCAGTATCCCTAAACTACGACCAGGATGTCATGAGTTTTGACAACAACCGAACGGATGGAGACATGACCAGGAAGTACGATCCGACCGAGCACGGCAATGTCAACAACTACCCGGCAGAGATGATCCCATCCACATTG
>JBBIUJ010000280.1:0-5730 GCA_037440345.1 Prolixibacter sp. | reverse complement strand
GTGGTTGTCCGAATTCAAACCCAAAGGCGAAACGACTCTTCCCTTGGCCTGGAAAGGAGATGGCACCAACCCGATTGTGATTTTCCGTTCGGAAGCGGGCGACCCGGGCCACTACTATTTTGGAGGGAAAGGAGGCAAGGCGACTACCAGTCATGGAAACATGGATGCAGGCTCCTTTGTTTTCGAACTGGATGATGTGAGATGGGTCGTCGATCCGGGAAATCAAAGCTACAACGAAGTGGAGCAAACTGGTTTCGATCTGTGGGGCAATTGTCAGGATTGCCAGCGATGGACCCTGCTTACCAAGAACAATTTCGGCCACAGTACCATTACAGTCAACAATGCCCTCTTCGTGAACAATGGTTTTGCTCCGCTGAAGGAATTCAAGGAGGGCAACCAACCAGAGGCCACATTTGACCTGACAGCGCTGTATGGCAACAATATGCAGGCCGCCTTCCGCAGGTTCCTGAAGGAGAACAACCGCTCCATCCTCATTGAAGACAAATTTAAAACCAGCAAGTCGACCCAGGCGATCACCTGGCAAATGATGACGACTGCCGATGTGGAAATAGTGAAGGGAGGGGCCATCCTGCGTCAGAACGGCAAGGAGCTGAAACTCGACAACCTGGCACATCCGGAATTGACCCTCTCGGTCATTTCACTGGATCCCCCACCCTTTTATCTTGACAGGAAAATAAACGGGTTAAAACGGATTGAAATCCGTTTGCCAGTCTACCTTGTTAACAATGGGGAAGGAACTTTCCGGGTACGGTTATCGGGGAAATAATTAAAAATTCATATTGGAATTTACTCTTTGCGATCTCAGCGATTTAACCTTTGCGCCCTTTGCGTGAAATTATAGTTCACGCAGATGACGCAAAGAGAGAAGCGCAAGGAAACACGCAAAGATCTACGAGACAAATACTTGACTTAATTAAATATTTTATTGATGAGAATACTAAAACTTATTTTGTTGCTATGCCTCATTTGGCAAAATGTAACCTACTCACAGGAAACTGCAGCACCGGCCCCGCTTTGGAACGCTCGTACCAAACTTAACATTTATCGTCCGTTGCAACCCATGCCCGGTACCAAACCGGAATTCATTGACCTCGACAACGACGGCGATCCGGATGTGATGAGATACACCACAGCCAACGGATTTCCCGTTCAATGGATCGACGACGATGACGACATGAAAACTACCGACATCGAAGGCGACACCGACAACGATTGCCTGATGGTGGATGTCAACAAAGACGGAAAGTACGGCAGCTATTCTGATGCGGTCATCGACTGGGTTGACACCAACGATGACGGGAAGGCAGACGTTCAGATCTTTTCGGAATTTGCATCCGAAAAGGATAAAGATAAACCCTGGGGACCCGGTCATTTTATGGTAAACATGGATCTCGACAAAGACAACATCCTCAACTACATCGATTGGAACACCTTCACCATTCGTTGCTGGATCCACGATGGGAAATCGGACTTTTTCGAGGACTACTCCGGCAATACGCTTTTCTTAAAAATTCATGCCTCCCCACAGAATATCAACGATTTGAGATTAAACTGGGAAAACCCGTTTCTATTTTACGATGTCGACAAGGATGGGCTTACCGAATGCGCGTTCCGATTGCTCGACCGCCCCACCTACGGCAAGCCCGGCGACAAATTTCTCACCAACCTTACCGGAAAGATCGACTACGTGACAATGGCTTACGACCTCGACAATGACAATTCCCCGGCTAATCCCTTCGATTTTGACATGACCATCACCTTCCGCGGAGGAGGTTTTGACTACATGGACCAGGTTCATCCATTCAAGAATTTACGCGGATTACCTGCTGCCGACCAATATTTTATGGATCCCAGGATTCGTCAGCTCACGTCGTTCATCTACCCCGACCATGCGAAAGCCCGCGATCTTATTTTTAACAGGGGAAAATGGAAAGAGGCCTGGCTGGTCTATGACGAGGACGATGATTGCGAACGCTGGGAAAGAGTTGAACTACTTGATCCAAAAGATCCCTACACCATTGGCGCGAGGAAAGGCGGACTGGACGACAATCCCCAGTCGGATCCGGTCGGTGACCGGGGCGAATGGGATTTGGACAATTCGGGAAACGGAAATTTGTATGTAAGTCCGCTGGACGGCAAAATTCACCTCTTTGGCGCCGAAACCGGATATTGGCGTGTCGATCAGAATGCCTTTTATTACCAGGGAATGGGCGGATTGTACGATGGCTACGGTCCGGTCAGGACGCCTGCCGATCCCACAATCTTCCCGATGATCAGTTACAAGGACACCGACAACAACGGCTTTTTCGATACCATCAATTATGATCTGGACGGCGACAAGGTAGCCGATTTCTCCTTCTCCTTGAAAGACCTGGGAATCAGCGACGTGGCAGAAGTGATCAAAATCAACACCATGCAGTATGCCGATTTCAGCAAACTGGATAAAATGGTTTCCGAAAAAACCTGGAAGAGGGCGCTTTCATTTGTGCAATTAGCAGAAAAACAAGGAATTAATACACAATGGTATGCCTTGCTTAAGAGTCCAAAATCGATCAGGCAACAATACAGTTTCGGCTATTGGCTTAATTTCTATTTGTTTATGGATTGCCTGGAGAAAGCAAAAACAGAAAACAACAACGCACTGGCCACAGAGATTACAAAGGCCTATTTTGGCAGTATCAAATAATTGACAATGGAAAATTGACAATGGAAAATGGAAAATTGAAAATGGAAAATTGAAAATTAAGAAAATAATGGGCAATAAGACTTTACGATCTTTTGAATGGCTCTCATTATTTATCTCCTCTTATAAAAACATCAAACTATTTCCCTCATTGTCAATTTTCAATTGTCCATTTTCAATTGACAACTAACTAAATATCATCATATTTTAATTTTGCTGAATTATGAAAAAAATCTACGCAGTTTTAACATTCTTGATTTTGGCCTGCATGTTTCTTGCAACGATAAATCCGGCGAAAGCCGTTCTGACAAACAAGGAGCGAAACATCCTTGCCAACAAGGCCAAAGAGATTGATCTGGCAAAATCGCTGATCACCGACAACTCCTGGAACAAGTTTCCGGACTATAAAAACCGTGCGTTTTGGGACAAACTTCCCGACAACATCCGGCAGGAATATATCACCAAGGCAGAGGGATATCTTACCTACAACTGGCCTGTGGTCAGGGCAACCGATTATCTCGAATACATCCGTTCGGGGGATCGCAGGCAGGGAGCTTATTCTGCCTGCAGCACTGCGTTGACAACCCTGGTAATGGGTGAACTTGTTGAAGGGAAAGGGCGGTTTACCGACCAAATCATCAATGCAGTCTGGTATTTCAGCGAGCAGACATGGTGGGGCTGGTCTGCCCATCTTGGCGCCCAAAAGGCAGGAACGGGATTACCCGATGTGAATGATCCTGTGGTTGACCTTGGGGTCGGCGAAATTACAAGCAATCTATCCTGGACCCTCTATTTGTTCAAGGCAGAATTCGACAAAGTTCACCCCTTGATTTCCAAACGATTGAAACAGGAAATTACCAACAAATCGCTGAAACCCTATTTTGAGCGGGACGACTTTGGCTACATGGGATTCAAAGGTGGCCGTCCCAACAACTGGAACCCCTGGATCAACTACAACATGCTGAACAGTTATCTTCTGATCGAGAGCGATCCTGGTAAGAAGGTGGCTGAGGTACAGAAAATCATCAATTCTCTGGACAAATTTCTGAATGGCTATTCCGATGATGGCGGATGCGACGAAGGCCCATCCTACTGGGGCGCCGCCGGAGCCCTCCTGTATGAGAGTCTGGATGTATTGAAAATGGCCACAGGGAATAAATTCGATGTGTATGACAATCAGCTCGTTCAGAACATTGGCAAATATTTTTACAAAGTGAACATTCATGCCCCTTACTTCATCAACTTTGCCGACGCTGACGCAACAACAGGTGGAAGTCCTGCAATTGTTTACCGGTATGGGAAGGCCATCAAAGATACGCAGATGCAGGAGTTCGGAGCATACCTTGCCAAGCTTGGCGGTTGGGGCGAACATAGCATGGGCGGCAAGATCGGCGACCAGATCAAGAATTTAGGCATGCTGGATGAAATTAAGAATGCGCAGGCGACAGAAGCGCTGGTTGCAGATTTCTGGTTACCCGACACCGAAGTAGCCGGAGCCAGGGACAAAGCGGGAAGTTTCAAAGGATTCTTTTTCGGCGCCAAAGGCGGGTTTAATGCCGAAAGCCATAACCACAACGATGTCGGTTCTTGCGTGATGTACTTCGATGGCAAACCCTGCCTGATCGATGTGGGCCGCGAGGAGTACAATGCGAAAACCTTCAGTTCCAGACGTTACGAAATCTGGACCATGCAGTCCAAATTTCACAATCTTCCGGTAATCAACGGCATAGACGAGAAAGACGGCGCCAGGTTTAAAGCCCAGGAGTCAAAATTCGTTGCCAGTGCAAAATCGGCCACCTTCTCCACCGAGATAGCCGGGGCCTATCCAAAAGAGGCACAGGTAAAAAGCTGGCTTCGCAGTTATACCCTTACCAGAGGCAAAAGCTTTAAAATCAGCGACAAATATGAATTGACAGGTCTGGCCAATTCGACAAGTTCCAACCTGATCACCTATTGCAAAGTATCGGAAATCAAGCCTGGATTACTAAAATTTGAAGGAGATGGTTTTGTGCTTAACATGAGCTACAACGCCAAAGTGGTGAAACCCAGGATTGAATTTAGGGAGATAAAAGACAAATCCCTGGTAAGATACTGGCCAAAGGGTGTAACCCAGGTTGTACTGGAATTTATCAAACCCGGCATGAAAGGTGGTCAGGAGGTTGTTTTCAGCCCAGCGAAATAAATACAATTTTACACCCTTCAGGTTTTGAAAACCTGAAGGGTGTGTTAATTCTACCAATCATGAGACCTGGAATTTTACTTTTCGTCCTGATATTTTTTGCCACCCAATTATCTCTTGGACAGGCAAAATGGCAGGATATCAATACTATAGATCAGGTTTGTAACGCCTATCCGGAGCAAATCAGATCCATTTTCCAACATCTTAATCTCAATTATCCCGGACTGGAAGCGGTTAAGAAGGCATACACCGGCAACGATCTTCCATTGGCTTGCAGTAATCTTCTTGATTATTACAGCAAATCGCCGTTGGTCGGGAAAAATTTACCCGCTGTTTCAGAACAAACGAAAACCGAAGCAGACTCTATTCTTGAGGACCGATTCGATTTCCAAAGGGTAAAGGGCAAAGTTCCCCGGTTACCGGATGGTCACCTTAAATGGGATTGCATGGGGCCTGAAAATGACATCGAATGGGCCTGGGCGCTCAACAGGCACTACCCTGCCAGCAGTCTGGTTCGGGCATTCCTTGAAAAAGGAAATCCCAAATACGCCAAATACATCGATCAGTTCACAAAAGACTGGATCATCAGCAGTTGGCCCTATCCTGGAGTGAAAAGCAATACGGCCTTGTGGCGTGGTCTCGAAGTCAGCTTCAGGGTTAAAACGTGGGCCAAAGTCTTTTTTGAGCTCAGGAATACGAACCTGATCAGTCCGGCAACACAATTGCTAATCCTAAGCAGTCTCCCCCAACACGCCCACTACGCAAGGAATTTCCATGCGCAGGGCAACTGGCTGACCATGGAGATCTCCGGATTGGCTACTGTTGCCTCCTCATGGCAGATCGGAAG
>JBBIUJ010000279.1:0-5735 GCA_037440345.1 Prolixibacter sp. | reverse complement strand
CATGGTTCAGTTTTGACCGATCTGAAGTCGGATTATGTCAGGAAAAATATCAATAAGGTAATTGCCATAAGGGAAAGCTGTCTCTCCTGTATTTCCAGCTTTTTGAGGTCGCCAAAGAAGGTTGTATTGATACCAAACGGGGTCCAGCTACCGGAGGCTTGTGTCGACCGGTTTGTTGATCCGGAGAGCTTCTCACTCTACTACATCAGTCGTATGGATCGTCATCATACGAGGCTTCTTACCATGATTTTGACTGAAGTATGGCCCCGTCTCTTGGAAAAATACACGCGTTCACACCTGCATGTGGTTGGCGATGGTTTCTGTTTGTCCTGCATAACCAGAATTATTGAGCAATCGAACGATCCTTCCTTACACCGATCAGTCCATTTTGAAGGGTATGCCCGGGAAGTGGGAGATCATTATCCCGATGCGGACCTGGTATTGGGGGTAGGAAGGGTGGCCATAGAAAGCCTGGTCAATGGTGTACCGCTGTTATCGGTCAAGCATAACCACCTTGGACCCATCGTAACAGTGAGAAATCTTAAACGGATGCAGTATGCCAACTTTGTGGATCTGGAAGCATCAGCACCCAATGCTCAAAATTTGCTTGAAAAACTAACTTCGTTTCTGGAGCATCGTACTTTTTACGAAAACGAAGCCAAAATATTGCAGCAGATTGTCAGTCAGGAGTACAATTTGAGCAATGTGGCCGAAAGAATTGTGGAGGTTTACAGGGAGGTAGTATAATTTTGGTTACAAGACCCTCAAGGTTTTTAAAACCTTGAGGGTCTTGTAACAACTACAACAGAAAATTCAGTTTGTCTTTTTCACTCAACTCCACCGGAACCAACCCTTTTTTAAAGATTCGGACCGATCTTTCACCGATAAGCCTCAGCTCCGGGCTTTCCATCCTAAGCATCGTTCCCTCCCGCAAACCCACCACATAAGTGTCCGGATTGATCTCAAGAAACTCCTCAATTCGTTGCTCCCTGGTTTCACCACCGTGTCCTTCAGGGTTCTTGTCGAGGTAGTGCGGATTGATTTGAAACGGTACCAGGTTGAGGCAACCGAACCCCTTCGGATCGATGATGGGCATATCGTTGGTGGTGCGCAAGGTTGGACAGGCCACATTTGATCCAGCACTCCAGCCAATAAATGGAACTCCTGTCATCACCCGCTCCCTGATCATTGGAAACAGACCGGTGTCGTTCATCATGCGCACAAGCTGCCAGGTATTGCCGCCGCCAACGACAATGGCTTCCGCCTCCTTGACAGCCTTTGCATAATCTTTCGCATGGTGGATACTGGTAAGCGTATGGTTCAAAGCTTCGAAACGCTCCTTTACCTTGGTTTCGTATGTATCGAATGAAAAAGTAACTGCCGCGAATGGAATAAATAATATTTTAAGCGATTGATTTCCAAGAAATTTATCAATCTCCGGCATCGGATAGCTCAAATATGGTTCTCCTGGCATGGTGGAGTTGCTGATCAACAATAATCTCATAAGTGGAAGGATTAATTTCTACAAATTTACACCAGTTTTTCGAAATTGAAATGTTTGCCCTTCGTCCCAGTCATCCTAGTCATCCAAGTCATCCCAGTCGTTCCCTCGTCAATCATCGTTTTTCACCGAATTTTTAATCATCTTAGTCCAAAAAGTGTATAAAATATGCCAAAAAGTTCATTTTTCTTCACAAAGCGGTCGAAATTGGAGTTTTGAAATAGCGCTTATCTTTATACATCTGGATAAATAGATACTTTTACCCCCGCTAAAAATATTCAAAGTAAAAGATGGGTAAAACAAAAAATCCGATCAAAATAAAAAAGATATTGATTGCCAATCGGGGCGAAATTGCGGTGCGGATTATGCGCTCGTGCCGCGAAATGGGCATCGAAACTGTGGCAGTTTACAGTGATGCCGACCGTTCCTCCCTACATGTCCGCTATGCGACAGAGGCCTATCACATTGGACCAAGCGCCTCTTCAGAAAGTTACCTAAGGATGGATAAAATCCTGGATGTTGCACTGAAATCGGGTGCTGACGCGATTCATCCCGGCTACGGGTTCCTTTCTGAAAACTCCGAATTTGCGCGTCGTTGCAAGGAAGCAGGCATAAAATTTATTGGACCTTCAGCCGAATCCATCGAAGCGATGGGGGATAAAATTAGCGCCAGAAAGCGGATGATCGCCGCGGGTGTACCTGTTGTCCCCGGAACGACTGAGAAGATCGTCGATGAGGAGGAAGCCATCCGGATTATTCGTGGCATTGGACTTCCGGTTATGATCAAAGCCTCCGCCGGCGGGGGTGGCAAAGGGATGCGCCTGGTCAGGAAAGAGGAGGATATCAAGCCTTCCATCCGGAGCGCCAAATCAGAGGCAAAAACTGCATTCGGAGATGATGCACTCTACATTGAGAAATACATCGAATCACCTCACCACATCGAATTCCAGGTGTTGGCCGACCAACACGGCGATGCGGTACACCTCTTTGAGCGGGAGTGTTCGGTTCAGCGTCGTCACCAAAAGGTGATCGAAGAGACTCCATCTCCCATCATGACACCTGAAGTGAGGGAACGCATGGGCGCATGCGCAGTCGCAGCGGCCAAAGCAGCCAATTATGAAGGGGCCGGAACCATCGAATTTATCGTCGATGACCAGCTCAATTTTTATTTTCTGGAGATGAATACCCGTTTGCAGGTAGAGCATCCCATCACCGAAAGGGTAGTAGGAGTAGACCTTGTCAGGGAACAGATCCGTGTAGCCGAAGGCCATCCGCTTCCATTCAGACAGAAAGATTTAAAGATGAACGGCCATGCCATGGAGTGCCGGATCTATGCCGAGGACACGGACAACAATTTCATGCCCAATCCTGGTAAGATCACCCATATCACTGAACCCATGGGATTGGGTGTACGTACCGATGGTTACATTCACGAGGGCTACACCATCCCGATCTATTACGATCCGATGATCAGCAAACTGATTATTTGGGGACGGACACGGGAAGAGGTGATAGAACGGATGAGAAGGGCCTTGTTCGAATACAAAATTTCGGGTGTGAAAACCTCCATCAAGTACCTGCTGAAGATCATGCAGACGCCTGATTTCAGGAATGGTACCTACAACACCCATTTTATCGAGAAAAATGAGGAGTTCCTCAACAGCAAGGTCAAATGCGATAAACACTGTGAAGATATTGCCCTGATCGCAGCCTTCATCGAACATGCCTCCAGACTACAAAAGGTCAAACAGGTTGTTCCGCACGAAAGGGTTCTGGGCGTCAAAGGCTGGAAACACAGGGGCCGGAGAGCGAGTATGCAGCGACTTTGAGGAAGGACTGAGGGACGGGGGGACGGAGAGACTGGGATGACTGGGACGACTGCCAATCCAAAGCATAGGAGCCAATATTTCTATTTATTTGTGTGATTTGTGTAATTTGTGGTTGGGAGGGGTTTGTTATTGAATCCTGAATCCCAAATCGAAAATATTATGATTCTTAATTAATTATGGTGCAGCTTGAATTAAAAGTAAATGGCCGTGACGCCATCGTCAAAGAGATTGGCCGCAATGGTTCGGTTGTGACGATTTCGGTCGACGGTAAAATATACGAAGTTGATATTGATAAGGTAAGCGGGGAGGAGTATTCCATTCTTTCGGAAGGAAAATCGTACAATGTTGAGGTAATTCCTACGGATGATCCCAAGGTATACCGCGTCAATACCATCTATTTTGGGTTCGATGTGAGCGTGAACGATGCGGAAGCCCGTTACATGCAAAAACGAAAGAAAAATGAGGGTGACAGCACAACTGATACCATTAAATCGCCAATGCCCGGCAAGGTGGTAAAGGTATTGGTTCAAAAAGGCGAGCATGTAGAGAAAGGACAAACCGTTGTGGTGTTGTCTGCCATGAAAATGGAGAGTGAATACAAGGCCGGTTGTGACGGGGTTGTCTCAAAGGTTGCCGTGAAAGAGGGGGATACCGTCGATGGCAATCAACTGTTGATCGTTATCGGTAAAGACGTAAAGAAGAAATAAATTCAGAATAAAAAAAGATGACAGATAAATACGCAGAACTCGAAAGGAGAAATCTTGAAGCAGAATTGGGTGGCGGTCAGGACCGCATCAACAAGCAGCATGCTGCCGGGCGGAAGACCGCAAGGGAGAGGATACTCGACCTTGTTGATCACGACTCTTTTGTAGAATTCGACAAATTCGTTGTGCACCGGACGCACGACTTCGACATGGATCAAACGATCATCTCCGGCGACGGGGTGGTCACAGGATATGGCAAGATCGACGGACGTTTGGTCTATCTGTTTGCCCAGGATTTCACGGTTTTTGGGGGTACCATGAGCCGCACCAATGCGGATAAAATTGTCAAGATCATGGATTTGGCCATGAACATGGGGGCACCGGTCATCGGGTTGAACGATTCGGGCGGTGCGCGTATCCAGGAAGGGGTACAAAGCCTGGCCGGTTACGCCGATATTTTCTACCGCAACGTGATGAGCTCCGGCGTCATTCCACAGATTTCGGCCATTTTGGGCCCCTGCGCCGGAGGTGCAGTCTATTCTCCGGCCATCACCGATTTCATCGTCATGGTGAAAGAGTCGAGCTACATGTTCGTAACCGGACCGGATGTAGTCAAAGAGGTGACCCACGAAGAGGTGACCAAGGAGGAGCTTGGAGGATCCATCACCCATGGAAGCAAGAGCGGGGTTACCCACCTCACCGCTGATGACGATGAGCATGCGATGCTGATGATCCGCGAGCTTTTCGGCTACCTTCCCTCCAACAACATGGAAGATCCGCCATTTGTTCCGACACTCGATGAGAGTAACCGTGAAGAGCCGGAACTGGACCAACTGATTCCCGCCGATCCCAACAAACCATACGACATGCACGAGCTGATCACCGCAGTGGTCGACAACAAGAACTTCTTCGAGATTCAACCCGGCTACGCGCCAAATATACTGGTGGGTTTTGCCAGAATGGGCGGACGCAGCGTTGGAATTGTGGCCAACCAACCCGCTTACCTGGCAGGGGTTCTAGATATTAACTCCTCAGTAAAAGCTGCTCGCTTTGTCCGTTTTTGTGATGCCTTCAACATCCCATTGATTACCTTCGTGGATGTGCCCGGATTCTTGCCCGGTACAGTCCAGGAGTTCGGCGGTATCATCCGTCACGGGGCAAAACTGCTTTACGCATTCGCGGAAGCCACCGTCCCGAAAATTACCATGATCACACGAAAGGCTTATGGAGGCGCCTACGATGTGATGAGCAGCAAGCACATTGGCGCCGATATCAATTTTGCATACCCCTCCGCCGAGATTGCCGTGATGGGTGCCGACGGCGCCGTACGGATCATCAACAAGGACAAGCTGGATGCCGAACAACGTGCCGCGGCTGTAGAGAACTACCGTGATACCTTCTCCAATCCATACAAAGCAGCCGAGCTGGGTTACATCGACGATGTGATCTATCCCCGCCATACACGCGCCAAACTTATCCAGGCGCTGGAGATGACCCAGAACAAGCACAAAACCAATCCGCTGAAAAAGCACGGGAATATACCATTATAAAAAAACGGGCCGCAAAGGCCCGTTTTCTCATACAAAGGAATAGGAAATAGGGAATAGGGAATAGCGAAATGCGAGCACCGACGGTGCTCGCATATTTGTATTGACCCTATTCCCTCCGTATTTATTTCATCTATCTAAAAAAATTGACTTT
>JBBIUJ010000278.1:0-5778 GCA_037440345.1 Prolixibacter sp. | reverse complement strand
TGATCATCGATACCGTGGAAAATGAAATGGAGGATATTGATGGGATGGCAGTAATTTTCGGCAGTCCCGGACTTACCTCCGTCAAAGATGTATACGAGGTACTGAACAGGAAGATGAAACAGTGCAAAAAGCCAATCTACCCCATCTTACCCTCTGTGATGAACGTGAAAAAGGACCTGGCCTATTTTCTCTCTCATGGCAATGTTAACTTTCCTGATGAGGTACTTTTAGGAAGGGCGCTCACCCGGGTTAAACTGACACCAAAACCATCCGGACAAGAGATTTTTCTGGATGGTGTCGATGTTCCCCGTATCAGAAGAATCATCGAAAATAGTCCGAATGGTTATCTCCCGCCGGATCTTGTCGAACAGCTTCTGGCAGCGGCCTCAATCCCGTCGGTTCTGGAGATCATCGCGAAAAGCGAAACTGAGGCAATTGATGCTGCCAGAAAAATTGGATTCCCTCTCGTGATGAAGGTGGTCGGACCATTGCACAAAACAGATGTAGGTGGAGTCACATTAAATGTTCGCTCTGAAGAGATGGTTAGCGTCGAATTTAGCCGCATGATGAAAATTAAACAGACAACGGCTGTTTTGCTGGCCGAGCAAGCATCAGGGATCGAACTATTTTTGGGAGCCAGCTACGAACCAAAATTTGGCCATGTCATTCTTTGCGGCATCGGAGGTATTTTTGTTGAAGTGCTGAAAGATACTACCTCAGGCCTTGCACCACTCACCTTCGAGGAGGCCGATTCTATGATCCGTAACCTGAAAGCCTACCCTATCATCAGGGGTTTCAGGGGGAAATGCGGTGTGAGTCGGAAAAAATTCAGTGAAATTATCGTGAGGCTCTCCTCCATGCTGCGATTCGCCACAGAGATAAAAGAGATGGATATCAATCCGTTGATGGGGAGTAAGGATAAAATTGTGGCGGTTGACGCGAGAATCCGTATTGAGAAATGAGCGGGTGAGGGCGTGAGAGGGTGAGAAGGTAAGAGGGTGAGAAGGTAAGAGGGTGAGAAGGTAAGAAAATGAGATAATAAAAAACGCAGCAATCTGATTTTCATTTCACTATGACTCATGTCTCAGCTCTCCTCTTCACATTTTCTCACGCTCTCACCCTCTCACTTCACTCAGTTTCGCGGGGAGCATAAAACCTGTTCAACAAACTCAAATCATTGCACTCCTTGGAAAGCGATTCAATAGTCTCTTTGGGAATGTCATAGATATCCAGAACGATCATTCCATCCACACAGTTGTTAAATTTTGGATCCACATTGAAAGCGATGATTTTAGCGTTCAATCCCAGGTATTTCTTCAAAAGTACCGGCAACCCGCTGTTGTATTGATCCACGTCGCCGATAAACTTATCCAGGGAACTTAACTGTGGCGACAGGTGCATCATTGCCTCATTCAGATGGAGGTCGCGCGTCTTAACCTTGAACCGGTTGCGGGGTCTTACCAATGCGGCCTTCCCGTAATCGTAAAAATTGGCCATGATGTATCGAATGATCAACTCCTTCGACTTTTCTGAATAGGTATTGCTGATACTTACAGGACCGATCAGGTAGCGGTACTCAGGATTTTTTAGCAGAAAAAAGAGAATTCCCTTCCATAGCAGAAAAAGCGGAAGTGGCTTACGCTGGTATTCATTCACAATAAATGATCTGCCCAACTCAAGCGATTGTTGCAATGTATGTATGAAACCATTGCTCATTTTGAACAAGCTATGTGTATAAAATCCCCTAACACCAAACTGCCCCATAATTTCAGCACCCATTCCGATCCTGTAACCACCCACTATCTTTTTCGCGCAGGTATCCCAGATAATGAGTTGCTGGTAATAAAGATCGAACTCGTCAATATCGGTAGAACGGTTGGTCCCTTCCCCAACCTCCCTGAAGGTTATCTCCCTTAAACGGCCAAGTTCGTTCAAAATGACCGGAATTTCCCTGGTAGGGGCGCAAATCACATCGTAATTTTTTACACTGAAAAGAAAATGCTCCTTCTTTACCATGGCTATCTCCTTTTCAATTAAATCTTCCGGTTGGGCCGCAATGATCTTCTCAGGCTTTGGGTCACTTTTCAGCGAGTAGTTGAAAAACCGCTTTACCTCAATGCCTGAATCAAGGCAGTAGGTCTTCGCCCTCAAATAACGACCAAACTGATGAATATCAGAAAATCTCTCCTGTTCTTTGACCGAAATTGGATTCCCAATCCGCACTTTGATCGTTTTGTCCCTCTTGTTAATAAGTTCAGACGGTAATTTTGCCGTCCGGAGTGCGGGGTGTATCCTTCCCAAAAGGTGGAACATGCGGCTGTTTGTTCCATGGAAGTAGATCGGAACAACCGGAACTTTGTTCTTTTTGATAAATCGGATGGCAGAAACAAGCCACTCCCTGTCGGTAATAATGGATGAGCTATAATTCGTAGATACCTCCCCTGCCGGGAAAAGGCTCAACACCCCTCCATGCTGAAGATGATCGATGGCAGTCTTTAAACCGGCAATGCTGGAACCCGCTTCGGGCATGTTTTCAAATGGATTGACCGCCAGAAAAAAATCTGAAATAGGCTCCACCTTTTTAAGCAAGAAATTGGCAATTACCTTGTGGTCCCCTCGTGCAAACGAAAGCAATTTGATCAGCAAAATCCCGTCAATTCCGCCAAACGGGTGGTTCGAAACGGTTATAAAACCTCCTTCTGTGGGTAACTTTTTCAGATCATTTTCATCAAAATCCAGGGTAATGTTCAGGTATTTAATAATGGCATCTATCGATTCGATGCCATGCTTTTGACTAACATTTTCATACAAATCGTTGATCTTGTGAAAACTCAGCAGGTGCATCAATATCTTCGCAAAATACTCTCCTCCAAGGTATTGAATAAAGGGACTGGCTTTGATTAAATCCTGAGGTTTTACAAGTTTCATAATGCTACCGATTGCAGTTTTTTCTTACCATGATGATGTTAGGTCCCTGTTGAACCCAACTTTGCATCAATCGAAGAAAGTTGGCGATTGAATATCCAAATATAAAGAATTGGTATTAATAAAAGGGACATCTAAAGGGTCAAAATCATGAAAAATGGAGAATGATCGAAGAGATAGAACTTACGGTTCACTTTGTAATAATATCGAAGCAAACTGGTTTCGATATTGGCACTGGTCCATTTTGTAACCGTAAAAATTTATAAATAATGCAATAGTCCCAATTTTGTAATCCAACCTGTATTTATCTATGGCATTGTCTATAAGCTATTTATAAAATCACCTTCATTATTTTGTAATTTGTAATTCACTCTTAACGTATATAAAGTAAGATTCGCATCCAATAAGGTGTAATTTTGAAAAAACGATTTGATTTTGAACGAGTATAAAATCAGCAATTGGCTGCCCACCACCATCAAAGAGGTCAGGGCATTGGGATGGGAAGAGTTGGATGTAGTCCTCTTCTCCGGCGACGCCTATGTGGACCATCCATCCTTCGGTGCGGCTGTCATCGGGCGCATACTGGAGAGCCAGGGACTGAAAGTGGCCATTGTGCCACAGCCAAACTGGCAGGACGACCTTCGCGATTTCAAAAAAATGGGAAAGCCCCGGCTTTTCTTTGCCATTACTGCCGGGTGCATGGATTCGATGGTCAACCATTACACAGCCAACAAACGCAGACGTTCCAATGATGCCTATACGCCGGGCGACAGGGCCGGGGCGCGTCCGGATTATGCCACCATCGTCTATGCCAATATTATCAAAAATTTGTATCCTGATGTTCCGTTGATCATCGGGGGCATTGAAGCCTCCTTGCGCCGGGTGACCCATTACGACTACTGGTCAGACAAATTAAAACCAAGCATATTGATTGAGAGCCGGGCCGACCTGCTTTTTTACGGAATGGGGGAAAAGTCGCTCATCATGTTGGTTGAGCAACTTCGCTCCGGGAAGAGCATGGAGGGATTATGGGATATTCCGCAAACCGCATTCGTGTTGCAAAAGGGCCAGTCCATACCATCTGAAGCCCACTGGGACGAATTTGAATTATTTGGCTATGAAGCTTGCCAGGCAGAGAAAATCAACTATGCCCGAAATTTTAAGGTTATTGAAGAGGAATCCAACCGGATGGAACCGGAGACAAGGCTCATCCAGGTGCATGGAGACCAGAAAGTAGTGATCAATCCGGCCTGGCCACCTTTGAGCACAGATGAGGCAGACCGGTACAGCGACCTGCCTTTTACCAGGTTGCCACATCCAAAATACAATAACAAAGGGACTATTCCCGCCTACGAAATGATCAGGCACTCCATCAATATCCACCGTGGATGTTTTGGGGGATGCGGATTTTGCACCATCTCGGCCCATCAGGGCAAATTCATCGCTTCAAGATCCGAAGAATCGGTACTCCGGGAGGCTGAGAAAGTAACACAAATGCCCGATTTCAAAGGATATATATCCGACGTTGGCGGACCGTCTGCCAACATGTACAAGATGGAGGGCATTCATCTCTCAATTTGCCAATCCTGCAAAAGACCCTCCTGCATTTACCCCACTGTCTGTAAAAACCTGAATACCGACCACCGGCCGATGAGCAATCTTTACAACAAAGTATCCAATATCAAGGGGGTGAAGAAAGCTTTCATTGGCAGCGGAATACGCTACGACCTGATCTTTCACAGGGTTGAAGATGAGAAGGTCAACCAGGGAAACCTTGATTATCTCGATCAGGTCATTGAGAAGCATGTCTCCGGCCGGTTAAAAGTTGCCCCTGAACATACCGATGATGAGGTCCTCAAAATTATGAGAAAACCATCCTTTTCACAGTTCGACCAACTCAAAAAATTCTTTGATAAGGCCAATGAGAAGTATGGCCTGAAACAGCAACTGATTCCTTATTTTATCTCCAGTCACCCGGGAAGTACCGTCGAATCAATGGCAGACCTGGCAGCCAAAATGAAGGAGCAAAATTTCAAACTGGAACAGGTTCAGGACTTCACCCCCACCCCAATGACCCTGGCTACTGTAATCTATTATACAGGCTACCATCCCTATACGCTCGAAAGGGTCTACACAGCCAAAACCTCTGAACAGAAACAGGCCCAGAAAAAGTTCTTCTTTTGGTACAAGAGTGAATATAGAAAAGAACTGATTGCCGAACTCCGCAAGAGCGGCAGACCTGACCTGGAAAAAAGACTATTCAATAGATAATTTTTATCTGTGAAATTTCTCCCCAATATACTCTAATCCCGTTGCCAGCCCTGTTCGCCAGTAGCTCCAGCTATGACCGCCATCCCTGACACGGTATTCGTGCGGAATACCCAACTTTCTCATTTCAACATGCAGGGCGGAATTTCCGATAAAGAGAAAATCGTCATCCCCACAATCAATCCAGAATCGAACTGATTTGAGTTTGTCGAGCGGGACTGAATGAATGAGGTCCAGCGGATTGTTTGCTTTCCAGGCTTCATTAAGGCGGGCTTCTCCCTTCAGCTCCTTTCCGAAAAGACCAGCAAAGTACATTTCAAATTCTTTGTCTGATTTGGTCCTGATCTCATCATCTGTGAAGGTGCCTGAACTCAATGCCACACATGTTGAGAAAAGATCCGTATGTTTCATGGAGAGTTTCAACGCCCCGTATCCACCCATGGAGAGTCCGGCGATTGCGCGGTACTCTTTTTTCGTCCGGATACGGTACTCTTTCTCAACATAAGGGATTAGTTCATTGATAAATGTATCTTCCCAGTTGACCTTCCCATCAAAACTGTTGCAGTACCAAGTGAGTTTGCCATC
>JBBIUJ010000277.1:0-5789 GCA_037440345.1 Prolixibacter sp. | reverse complement strand
AAGAAGGTGACCAATAGATAACTTTTCATTTTCCATTTTCCATTTTCCATTTTTCACTTTTCATTTAATATATATGGCCAAATCAATCAACGTCGTCACAATGGGTTGCTCCAAGAACCTGGTGGATTCGGAGCTTTTTCTGTCGCAGATGAATGCCAACGGGTACAAGGTGGTCCATGACGGGGGAGTGGCAGATTCGCGGATGGTGGCTATTAACACCTGCGGATTTATCCTTGATGCCAAAGAGGAGTCGATCAATACAATTCTCGAGTTTGCAGATGCGAAAAACAGGGGTGAAATCGACAAGATATTCGTATTTGGATGTTTAACTGAACGGTACAAGGATGACCTGATCAAGGAGATTCCCGAAGTTGACGGATTCTATGGAAAATTCCAGGTCAAAAAGATGGTGGAAGACCTAAAGGCCGAGTACCGCATGAGCCTCTCCCACCAGAGATATCAAACCACTCCGGCCCACTATGCCTACCTCAAAATTTCGGAGGGGTGCAACCGGCAATGTTCTTATTGCGCCATCCCAAGAATGACCGGCATACACCGTTCCGTTCCAATGGATGCACTGGTACAGGAGGCTACTGCACTTGCCGAAAAAGGGGTCAGGGAGTTGCTGGTGATCGCGCAGGACCTTTCCCATTATGGCGTTGATCTCTACAAAAAGCAAAAACTGGCCGAACTGACCGAAAGACTGGCCGCGATCCCGGGCATCGAATGGATCAAGCTGCATTATGCCTATCCAACCAAATTCCCATACGATCTCCTGCCGGTGATGCGGGAGAATAAAAACGTTGCCCGATACCTCGATATCGCCTTACAGCACAGTAGTGATAATGTACTGAAGTTGATGTGCAGGAACATAAACAAAGCCGGGACCCTTGAGCTGATCAACAGAATCAGGGAGGAGGTACCCGGTATCCATATTCGTACGACCATGTTGGTAGGACATCCCGGCGAGACAGAAGAAGATTTTGAGGAGCTGAAACAGTTTGTTCGCGAAATGCGGTTTGAGCGGCTCGGCGTTTTCTCTTACTCCCACGAGGAGGACACCTTTGCCGGAGAAACCTATGAAGACAACATCCCACAGGAGGTAAAACTGGCCCGTGCAGAAGAGATCATGGCCATTCAACAGGAGATTGCCCTAGAAATTAACCAACAAAAAATCGGGTCGGTTCTCAAAGTATTGATCGACCGTGAAGAGGGAGACCATTTCGTCGGACGTACCGAATACGACTCACCGGAGGTGGATGGCGAGGTACTTGTCAATGGGAAAAAACTCTCCATTGGTCAGTTCTATCAGGTGAAAATTACTGATACCGAAGCGTTTGACCTCTATGGCGAAATCGTTTAAATTCCTTACATTTCCTGCCTGAACAACAAGGAAAAAATTTAACACAAAGGGCTCAAAGGCAACGCAAAGGTCACGAATTTATAAGTTTATGTTTGTGTCCTTCGTGCATCCTTAGTGGCCTTTGTGGTAAGTTGATCTTGAAATTCCTGACTTGTATGTATTGACAAATGAAAAAATGAATATGAAAAAGACTATCCTTACGCTCAGAATAACGACCTTTATTTTCGCCTCGCTGATTTTCATCTCCTCCTGCATTGCCCAGAAAAGCAAGATAGAGGTTGGCACCAAATGGGAAGGTGAGATTGCGGCCTTTGACAAACTCAACCAGACAGAGAAATATCCGGATAATTCGCTGCTCTTTTTGGGAAGTTCCAGCATAAGGCTGTGGAGCACCATCAGGGAGGAGATGGCGCCCTACCCTATTATTCAAAGGGGGTTTGGCGGATCCAACTCACCGGCTGTTGCGCAATACGCCGAAAGGATTGTCTATCCGCACCAATTCAGAGCGATTGTAATTTTCATTGCCAACGACATCACCGGTTCCCCCAACGATCTAACGCCAAAAGAGAGCGCCGCTACCTTCCGCAAAATCATCAAGACCATCCGCGCAAAATACAAGAAACAGCCGATTTTCCTGATCGAAATCACACCATCCCAGAGCCGCTGGAAAAAATGGCCATTGATCCAAGAGGACAATGCCTTGTTGAAGGCCCTGTGCCACAAGCAGAAAAATCTCTATTTCATCGAAACGGCCCAAAGCTTCCTGAATGAAAAAGGGGAACCCCGAAACGAACTCTTCAGGGACGATCACCTGCACCTTAACCGAGAGGGGTACAAGATTTGGGGGGCCCTGATTAAGGCGGAGATTGATAAAATCTTGAAGGATAAAGGATAAAGTTAAAAGGATAAAGTGGGATTGGAGCTAAGATATGAGTTATGAGAAATGAGTTATGAGTTAGCATTTATGCCAAAAACTTTAGTTCCGAAGAGAAATTACATTAAAAGATGAAAAAATTAAAAGATCTCATAGTGATTTTGTGTTTTCTTCCATTTTTTGCTTTTGCGCAAGAAAAAAGGTTGCCAAAAACAAATCAAGTTGATAAGCTGGTTAAAATTGACACAACATATGCGATGTTGAACAATTATTTGATTTGTAACAATTACATAGAAAAGGGAAACCCTACCATTTATCTTTTTAACTTATTGTCGTGGAAAGAATTTGACCTGACAGATAGTTGTGGTATCTATGTTTTTGGAATTAATTTTTCTGACCCTACTTATTTTCTTTTTTTTGTGAACAAAGATAAAACTCACTCAATAATTAAAGATAATGCTTTAGATTCAATCCTTGGTCATGCATTGATTTTCTTTAAAAAGAACTCCATATCAGATAAGAGTCAGCAGTTAATTTATTCATATGGCCTAATTAAATACTTTAACTCAAAGAATGAATATTTAATTGACGACAAAATTCTACCTCAGGAATGGACAAAACTGCAAAAAAATAAAATGTAGAAAACAAAAAACACTAAGAGTACGAATGCTTACACCAACTACCCGCATCCAGGGCATTCATGCCAGTTATAAAAATATTAATTTTAATAATCATTGTCTGCAGGTAGTCGCAGACCGTTATGGGATTTGAGAATAAACGATAGAATCATGATTGCGGCGTTTTTACTTTATCCTTTTTACTTTATCCTTTATCCTTAAACAACAATTTATTATTCACACAAAACATCAATAAAACATGAATACCTGGTTTGAATGCACGGCGAAATACTCCAAGATGGGGGAAGATGGCCGCGAGAAGAAGGTGAGCGAGACCTACCTGCTGGATGCGGTCTCCTTCACAGAGGCAGAAACCCGCATCTACAAAGAGTTGGTGTCGATGGTGAGCGGCGAATTTACCGTAACAAGAATATCCAAAACAAAACTGGCCGAGATCATTCCTTCTGAGGTGGGCGACCGCTGGTACAAGGCGAAGGTAACCTTCATCACCTTCGATGAGGAGAGTGGCAAGGAGAAGCGGGTCAGTCAGTTTGTGCTGGTCTTTTCAGACAATGTGAAGGCTGCCTACGATCAGGTAATCGAAGCGATGAAAGGGATGATGGCCGATTTCGAAATCGGCGGGATCACAGAAAGCCCTATCATCGATGTATTCCCATACGTTCCCGAAGCGCAGAAAATACCGGACAATTTCACCAAAATCATCAATGGGGATGATCCGTTCGGAGATGACGATTCGGAAGAGATTATTGAGGAGGATGATCTGAGCCTCAATTAAATTCACTTTTCGCAATCAGCCATTGCCAATTTCGATATCAGACACTCCAATATTGCATATTAATATTTCCCAAATTGGTAAAAATTTTGTAACTTTGCTAATAAAAGTCGATGAGAGTAATAGCAAAGAAGACTTTACGCGATTTTTGGGAACGGCACAATGATTGCAGAGAGAATTTGATAAGTTGGTACGATGAAGCGGTTCATGCCAATTGGAAATCTCCGGCTGATATTAGTCGAGCATATCCTTCCGTGAGTATTCTTGCAAATAATCGCGTCGTTTTCAATGTGAAAGGCAATACTTACAGGTTGATTGTAAAGATCAATTATGGGTATGGAATTGTTTGGATTAGGTTTATTGGGACTCTCTCTGAATATGACAAAATAAAAGCTGAAATTATTTAGAAATGATGAAATAGCCATGATTGCTTAATCACCAACCGAAATGAACATAATCTCAACAATCATGCTATTGGCTTCGCCAATCTTCAATTCCATTTGACCTTAAAAAAACGAAATATAAACAAATGAAATACAAAGTGATCAAAACTGAAGTTGAATATAATCTTGCTCTTGAAAGGCTTGAGGTAGTTTTTGATGCACCTTTGAATACTCCGGAGGGTGATGAATTAGAATTACTCGCCTTGCTAATTGAAAATTATGAAAACGTACACTTTCCAATAGAATTACCGGATCCAATAGAGGCTATAAAGTTCCGAATGGATCAGTTGGGATATAAGCCAAAAGACTTGGCCAAAGTACTTGGGTTTAGAAGTCGTGTTACCGAAATATTGAATAAAAAAAGAAAACTTTCCCTTGAGATGATTCGCAGATTGAACCATGATTTGCATATCCCTACTGAAGTATTGATTCAGGATTATTGATTCCAGATCACAGTTTGAGCTGATCCAGCAACTTCACATATATCTCAACCCCATTCCTGATTTCATTCAAAAAAATGTATTCATCCGCCGTATGCGAGCGGGCAGATTCGCCCGGCCCGATCTTTACAGAATCACAAGGGATGACGGCTTGATCAGATGTTGTAGGGGAACCATAAGCAGATAATCCCATCAAAATCCCTCTTTGTACCAATGGGTGATCCAATGGGATACCAGAGGAGTTTAACCGGAACGAACGCGGGGTTACTTTAGATTCAATGGTTTTGGCAATGATTTGGTACACCTCCTCATTGGAATAGCATTCATTGGTTCTCACATCTGCTACGAATCTGCATGAATCCGGTACGACATTGTGTTGGGTGCCTGCCTCTATCTGGGTAACTGATATCTTTACCGGACCCAACTTTTCCGATTTCTTTGGCAACGACAACTCAGTCAAGACCTTAATATCTGCCATTGCCTTGTAGATCGCGTTCTCTCCTTCGTTGCGGGCAGCGTGCCCCAACTTTCCTTTGGCCTCACAGTCGAGTACCATCAATCCCTTCTCAGCGACTGCCATTTGCATCCCGGTAGGTTCACCAACCACTGCCAAACTTAGTTTTCCGAAATGTTGCAGGACAGAGGCGACACCATTCAATCCGGAAATTTCCTCTTCAGCGCTGGCACAAAAGATCAGGTTGTAGGGTTGCGGCTTTTGTTCCAGGTGCCTGAAGGCGCACAAAAGCGCAACTACAGAGGCTCCGGCATCGTTGCTGCCCAGTCCGATCAATTTCCCATCCACCTCGGAAGCGCCAAAGGGATCGTAACTCCACGCTTTGGCAGGACGCACCGTATCGACATGAGAATTCAGCAAAATGGTTGGCAGGCTCTCATTCCATTGAGAAGATCGTATCCAGACATTGTTACTCTCCCGGTAGGTTTGGTAACCCCATGAAGTAAGTTTTTGGTCGACCAAATCTGCAACATCCTTCTCCTCCCGGCTGAGGGATGGAATGCGGATCATAGAGCGCAGTAGGGTAATGGAATCTTCTATATAGACCGGGTTCATTTGCAGCATAAATTACAATTGTTTCTCTAGGGTACTTTTGAATAAAGTGAACTAAAGTGACTAAAGTGAACTAGAGTGACTAGAGTGACTAGAGTGACTAGAGTTATGGACTCCGAACTATTTAAGCAAGTAGCGTACCTACTTTATTAACTTTAGTCACTTTAGTTCACTTTATTCACTTTAGTCACTT
>JBBIUJ010000276.1:0-5794 GCA_037440345.1 Prolixibacter sp. | reverse complement strand
TTCTATGGTATTGACAGGACTCCTGATAATGATTGTTTTACCATGGGCCAGCTTCGCTATGCAAGATAAAAACGGAAAAGAAGCCGGAATAAATCGGGGATATTCCGATTCAATTGTAAAGCAGGTGATGGCCATTGAAAAGGAGAGGATCATTCGACGAGCCGAAAAATTATTAAATGAGAAACCCCGAACCGTTACCGCCAGCACCTCTCCAGGTATAGGAGGAAGACACGATTTTTACTCTGAAGGGCCATATTGGTGGCCTGATTCCGCCAATCCAAACGGGCCTTTTATCCGACATGACGGTTTGAGATTCCCCGGTCGTTTTACGAACCACGACAATGACCTTCGCAATTTTTCGTGGATTGTTGGAACGCACACCTCTGCCTGGATTTTAACCGGGAAAGAAAAATATGCCCGGGCGGCAATGGAACATCTGAGAGCCTGGTTCATTGATACCACCACCATGATGAATCCAAACATGCTTTATGCGCAGGCCATTCGCGGCATCTGTACCGGTCGTGGAGTAGGAATAATAGATGCCGGTCAGTTGATGGATGTCGCACAATCGGTATTTATCCTGGAAAAATTGCCCTTTGTTTCGCAAAAAGAGATTACTCAAATCAAAGAATGGTTTACTCAATTCCTCACATGGCTTACCACCCATCCCTATAGCATTGACGAGATGAACGCCAAAAATAACCATGGTACATGGTGGCATGCGCAGGTTGCATCTTATGCCCGTTTGGTGGATGATGAAAAAGTCCTGCAGTTGTGCCGGAACCACTATCAGAAAATCATATTGCCCAATCAAATGGCATCAAATGGAAGTTTTCCGGAGGAGTTGGCAAGAACCAAACCTTACTCCTACTCTCTTTTTAACCTGGATGCAGCGGCTGCCTTGCTCTGGATTCTCTCCGACAAAACCTTCTCGGATTGGAATTTCAATCTTCAGGATGGTCGAGGATTGAACAAAGGATTGGAGTTTATGCTACCATATCTCAGGGACAAAACAAAATGGACCGGTGGCAAGGATGTGGACCATTGGGATGGGCAACCGGAAGCACGTCAGTTTATGCTTTTCGCTACCCTGGTCGGGAATGATCCAGAATGGTTCGATTTATGGAAATCGTTGGGTGAGAAAAACAGCAGTGATGAAAGCCGTCTCTCCATGATGATCAAAAATCCCATTATTTGGATTAGATGGATCAGGTCCTAATGTCAACAAAGCTAAAAGAAAGAAAAAATTAGAAAAGCGATAATTGTAATCTCTATCCCTCAAATTTATCTTAGATCAAAAATACTTATGCCAATATCATTCAGAATCTTACTTGTCCTATTTTTTGTTGTCAGCAAACCTGGCAGTGAAGTTTGGGCAGCAAACCTTCCTGGTAAGACCGATCCTACAACCATCTCCTTGAAAAGAGATCTCGAACGACAAATTATCCAATACATCAGGAAACAGACTATCGACCAGGCAGAAAGGTTGTTGTCTGAAAAGCCGGTAACTGTCACCGCATCCTCTTGTAAACGGAGCACAGGCGGAACCAATGATTTCTATTCAGAGGGAGATTACTGGTGGCCGGATCCTGCCAAACCAGATGGTCCATACATCCAAAAAGACGGTCAAACAAACCCTGAAAATTTCTCGGATCACCGGCATGCCATGATTCGTCTTGGTGAAATCACTGCCACCCTTACCTCGGCCTGGTTGATCACCGGCGACCCTAAATATGCAAAAAAAACGCTGGAACATCTCAATGCCTGGTTTGTGGACCCACTTACCAGGATGAATCCAAACATGCTTTACGCCCAGGCCATATGGGGACGTTTCACCGGTAGGGGTATCGGACTGATTGATGCCTATCATTTGGTGGAGGTAGCACAATCAGCAAAAATATTGATAGATAACAAGGTGATTCCAGAGGATCAAGCGATTAAAATTAAAGAGTGGTTCAGCATTTTTTTAAACTGGATGATGACCCATCAATACGGAATAGATGAAATGAACGCGAAAAACAACCATGGGACCTGCTGGGTGGTTACTGCAGCTTCGATGGCTGTACTAACCGGAAATGAAGAGGTCAAACAACTGTGTATAAAGCGGTTCAAAACAATTTTGCTTCCTAACCAAATGGCAGACGACGGAAGTTTTCCTCAGGAGATCAAGCGCACCAAACCATTCGGCTACTCGCTTTTTAACATCGACGCCATGTGCAATGCAGCGCAACTATTATCAACACCCGGTGACAACCTATTTGAATTCAAAACAGAAAAGGGGCAAACACTTAGAAAAGGAATGGAATTTATTTATCCGTTTATCGTCGACAAATCAAAATGGCCTTTCGACAAAGACATTTTTATCTGGGAAGAGTGGCCGGTTCGCCAATCAAGCCTGCTTTTTGCGGGTCTGGCTTATCAGAACAAACAATATATCTCGACCTACCTGAGCTTACCGGCCAACCCGAAACATCCCGAAGTGATCCGGAATCTTCCTATCAGACATCCGGTTATCTGGATGATGCGAACTCCGGCAAAAAACAATTCTAAAAAGTGAATATCAAACAGATGATGAATATGAGACGAAGAAGTACCATTTGGCTGGTTGTAACAGCGCTTTGCTTTTCAAATTTTCTGGCTGCACAACCCGAAACCAAAATTCGTTTGAATGACAACTGGAGATTTCTCCGAAGTGATCTTGGAGGAATTTGGGAAGCGGTAAGACCTGTAAAAGAGGGCAATCCGGAAAGTGTTCCGCTTTGGGAAAATGTTTCCCTGCCCCACTGTTTTAACGCGACTGATGCTGTTGATCCTGATGTAAACTATTACCAGGGACCGGGTTGGTACAACAACCAGATCCAAGTCAATAATCCATATCCAAACGGACGGACAATGCTTCATTTTGAAGGAGCCGGACAGAAGACAGAAGTTTATATCTACCTGACGAAAGTGGGATCTCACGTTGGCGGATACAACGAATGGTCGGTCGACATAACCGATGCAGTGAACGATTTCCTGCAGAACAAAACGATTTCTGACCCATTCAAAGGTAAAATTCCTATTTCCATCCGTTGCGACAACTCCAGGGATTTGGAGATGATCCCTTCCAGTCTGTCTGATTTCAATGTGTACGGAGGAATTTACAGATACCTTAATTTGGTGTATACTCCTGCCCTATCGATTGAACATCTGTTTGTTAATGCATCTGTTGATGCCAAAGGTTTGGAAGGCAAACTCGATCTCAATCTCAGGTTTTATAACAAAAGTTCAATAACTAAGGCTCATCTGAAAATAGAGATTGTCGATCCGGCTGGCAAAATGATCAGTTTGAAAGAAGAGGATATTGAATCGTTTCAGGATACAAAATCGATTTTTAAAACTACTGTGAAGAAGCCACAGCTTTGGTCTCCAACAAATCCAAATCTCTACTCAAGTACCGTCACAATAACATCTGAATCAGGAACACAGACAATCACCGAAAAATTTGGGTTCCGGAATTTCGAGTTTGTTGACCATGGCCCTTTCAACTTAAATGGTTCCAGATTATTGCTTCGGGGAACGCACCGCCAAGAAGACCATGCCGGAGTTGGTGCGGCGATGACCGAACTGATGATTCGTCAGGAGATGAAGATGATGAAGGAGATGGGGGTCAATTTTATTCGGCTCGGGCACTATCAGCAATCCAGGATTGTGCTTAATCTATGTGATAGTTTGGGTATTATGGTTTGGGAAGAGATTCCATGGTGCAGGGGCGGTTTGGGTGGTGAAAAATACAAAAACCAGGCCCGCACCATGCTTGCCGATATGATTGACCAGCATTATAACCATCCGGCTGTAATTATTTGGGGATTGGGCAATGAAAATGACTGGGCCGGCGACTTCCCTGAGTTTGACAAGGATAAGATCCGCACTTTTATGAGTGAACTGAACGCCAAAGCGCACAAGCTGGATCCTACCAGGATGACAGCCATCCGCAGATGCGATTTCTGCAAAGATATTCCGGATGTCTATTCGCCTTCGATCTGGGCCGGATGGTACCGTGGTATCTATACCGAATACAAAGAAAATACAGACAAGGAGATGAAAGGGGTCAACCACTTTTTACATGCTGAATGGGGTGGCGATAGCCATGCCATGCGACATTCGGAGGCTCCGGATAAAATTCTCCAACAGGTAAAAACAGGAGTAGGAACAGACGAACGCCTTGGGGATGCATCCCTGTTTGGAGGTGCTGCCAGGGTTTCGAAAGATGGCGACTGGAGCGAATCCTACATCTGCAACCTTATCGACTGGCACCTGAAAGAACAGGAGACCATGCCCAACCTGACCGGATCAGCCTACTGGCCCTTCAAAGACTTCTCAACCCCTGTAAGACCCGACAATCCTGTTCCTTATATGAACCAGAAAGGTGTTGTAGAACGTGATTTTACTAAAAAAGAGGCTTTTTATGTCTTTCAGTCGTGGTGGACCAACCAACCCATGGTTCATATTTACGGTCATAGTTGGCCGGTCAGGTGGGGAGATGCCGGAGAGCTGAAAATGGTTAAGGTATATTCCAATTGCGATGAAGCAGAGCTTTTAGTAAATGGCAAAAGTTATGGCGTAAAAAAAAGAAACAGTCAGGATTTCCCGGCCGCCGGATTGAGATGGAACGTTCCTTACCTGGATGGTGACAATCAGCTGAAAGTAGTTGCCAGAAAAGGGAAAACGACTGTAACAGAAGAGATCAAACAGGCCTACCAGACCGAAAAATGGGGACCTCCGGCAAAAATGGTGCTGAGCAAGATTGAGCAGTCAGGGGACATTGCTACCATAGAAACTAAGTTGATCGATGCCAAAAATGTACTTTGTTTGGATGCACGCAATGTCATCATTTTCGGACTAACTGGTGATGGAAAACTGATTGACAATCAGGGTACTTCATCCGGATCCAGAACTGTAGAAGTTTACAACGGCAGGGCCACTATTAGAGTAAAACTTAACGGAGGGAAAAGTATGGCAAGCGTTAAAAGCAAAGGGTTGCCAACTGCATTTTGTGATCTTATAAAATAATCTGCCAAATCTCCCTTTGTGAAACCTTAGTGCTTTTGTGCCTTCGTGGCATAAAAAAATTGATGATTGATTCAAAATTGATATAATAAATTCAATGAAAAACTTAATTGCGCGTCTCCCAATTCTATTGTTTTCCTTGTTATGTATCGCGGCTACCAACGATGCCGTCAAAAATGTACTTATTGTCGGTGATTCAATTTCTATTGGCTATACCCCTTTCGTTCAAAAAGCTTTGGCTCCGGAAATTAATGTTGTTCACAATCCCGGAAACGGTGGTTCGACAGTAAGAGGTCTGGACAGTATTGAAACCTGGGTTGGAACCAGAGAGTGGAATGTGATACTTTTCAATTTTGGTCTGCACGACCTGGTGCGCAAGGATTCCCTGAATAAATATGACGTAAAAGGAAAAATCTCTGTTCCTGTTGAAAAATACAAAGAAAATCTAAACCAGATTATTTCCAAACTAAGGCAAACCACTGCAACTCTAATCTTTATAAATACCACGATGGTTCCCGAAAATTCTGCCGGTAGAAAAGTTGAAGATCCTGCCACTTACAATGCTGCTGCACTTGAGGTTATGAAAAAGAATGGCATAGAAGTGATCAATTTATATACGGCTTCTCTAATTATTCATCCTGAAAATTCGAAACCCGGCAATGTACACTATACAGACAAAGGGTACGAATTGTTGGCTGTTCCTATTGTCAAATCCATCGTTGCTGCCCTAAAAAAATAAATTAAT
>JBBIUJ010000275.1:0-5813 GCA_037440345.1 Prolixibacter sp. | reverse complement strand
CTTTCTTTGCTGCAGGAGCTGCTTTCTTAACCTCTTTTTTTGCTGCAGGAGCTGCTTCTTTCTTCGCTGCAGGAGCTTCAGTTTTTGGAGCAGCTTTCTTAACTTCTTTCTTAGGAGCTTGTGCATTTGCAGTAACTACACCCAAAATAAGAGCGAAACTTAATAACATTGCTAACTTTTTCATATCAAATATTTTTTTTAATTGTTTACATGACAAACCTACGATACCTATTATGAAGGAATCATGAAGAAATCGCCCAAATCGATTTTTTTTTACAAATTTTTAAATAATGTTTTTCTTCGGAAAACATACCCTGAACCGTGAACCTTCACCGGGGATTGACTTTACATCGACCTTTGCTTCATGAAATGAGGCGATACTGCTTACAATAGATAATCCCAATCCTTGTCCCTCAGCCTTTCCTGGATCCATGCGTTTGAATCGGGAAAAAATCAAATCCAGATTCTCCGCTTGGATCCCGATCCCGGTATCCTTTACAACTATATAAAAACAGGACTCGTTGCTTTCGCTTGAAATGATGACAGTGCCCCCTTCCCTGTTGTATTTGATGGCGTTGCTGACCAGATTAAACAATAGAATATAAATTAAATACTTGTTAACCTCCGTCAGCTTGATATCTTTAGAAATCCGGTTCTCAATGGATATATTTGCTATGTGCGCCCGCTCTTCGATGTTGGAAATAATCTCATCTACCAACTCGAACAGCAGGATTGTATCCTTTTTGGCATACTGATCGTTCTCAATTCTGGATATAAGTAACAAGGCCTTGATAATATGCTGCAAACGAACGAGTTGATTCTGCTGATCAAGTATCATACGAACCGTCTTGGCCGGCAATTTCTCAGACACCAGAAGATTGTCCAGCTTAGATTGCATCACCGAGATGGGCGTAAACAGCTCATGGGAAACATCACCGATGAACTTCCTCTGGTTCTTGAGGATATCATTTACCTTGCGCATCAATTCGTTGATGGTGGTGTTGAGATAAACAAAATCTGAAGTGGAAGATTCCAGTTCGGTATAATTAAATGTTTCGGGGTTGACAACGGTTTTGAGCTTTGGCAAGATCTTTTGATTCAGCGGTCGAAGAAGGTATTTGTAAATTCCAAGGTCAAAAAGGATGGTAATCATCAACACAATCAAAATAATTGAAATCGAGATACTTTTCATCGTTTTGTCCAGGTTATAGATCAGTTGGATATTTTTTCCAATCTCGAGAGAGTATTGCTGGTGGTTAAGGACAAAATTATAATTCAGTATCCTGAAATCAAATTCTTCCTTTTCGATAACCCTGGCTTCCTGGGAAAAAGTAAGTTCCTCGGGTTTTCCTTCCGGATCCAAAGTAATGGTGATGTATTCGTCTTTTAAAATATTGTAACTGGCAAAGACACTATCTTGTTCAGCATCCAGATATGTTCTAATACCTATTTTCTTGATGATTGACATTGCTTTATCCTTCTTTTTGACCAAATCCCTGTCAGTATGCTCAAGGGCTATCGAATCGATCGTCTGTTGTACCACCGTAAACAAGATTAAAAATATGATGATCTTCGAAATAGCCCCTATCAAAACAAGTTTTAATTCTAGTCTCATAATCAACCAATTAATTTATTAAATTGACAATGGACAATTGAAAATTGACAATTGAAAAATAGATGTTCTTTGTCATTGTCAATTGTCAATTGTCAATTGTCAATTATTTATATTGCCTATCAGTTTTATATTGACCAAGATATTGATAATTTCGGTTCGAATATGCAAATAAACATTGTTACAAAATTATGAACCTGTTAATCGTTGAAGATGAACGCATGCTTTCGGGTGAGATTCGCCGGTTCCTCCAAAAAGAGGGTTTTGTTTGTGATGAAGCGCATACCGGAAGGATCGCCTCCGACAAAATATTCTCCAATGAATATGATATGATCTTGCTGGATCTGGGGCTACCTGATTATGAAGGGCTGGATCTCCTGAGAGAATCAATCAAAAACAAGAGCACCGCCTCTGTGATCATTCTGTCGGCCCGCACCGCCATCGAAGACAAGATAAAAGGGCTGGACCTGGGTGCTGATGATTACCTGTCGAAACCATTCTCGATGATTGAGCTGAAATCCAGGATATTGGCCGTCACCAGAAGGAAACATGGCCTGAAGGGAAACATTATCCACATCAACAGCCTTGAAGTTGATCTTGATAAACGCAAAGCCTTTTACAACAAAAATGAGATCTTGCTGACCAAGAAAGAGTATGATATATTCAGTTTCCTGGTATTAAACAAAAACAAAGTAACTACCCGTTTACAAATTTCCGAACACATCTGGGGGGATATCTTTGAAGAGAATTACAACTCCAACTACATCGACGTACATGTTAAAAATATACGCAAGAAACTCTCCGAATACCTGGAGGGTGATTTCTTGGAGACTGTGCGTGGGATTGGGTTCAGGTTTAATGAGTAAATTAAGTGACTAAAGTGACTAGAGTGACTAAAGTGAACTAAAGTGACTAGAGTACTTACGGTGAAACAACATACAATTTAATATTCAAATGTGTATGCACAAAACAGCTATTTTTGAAGTCGCACCAACCCCCATAAACTTTAGTTCACTTTAGTCACTTTAGTTCACTTTAGTCACTTTAGTCACTTCTTATGCTTTCCAACGGCGAACAAAAAATCTTTATCTGGATCGATTTCTCACCCGAAACGGAGGTGGCTATTCTGCATGGGGTGCAGGTAGCATTGATTCTTGATAAGGAAATTTGTCTCATTTATCAAGCATCCGCGGAGGGTCTAAAAGTTGATGAAGCCGAATCACGGTTGAAAGGAATGACAGTCCCCTTTAAGCAAACCTTTGGTCCGGCCCGTATTCACACCTTTGTGACGGTTCAACCACTGGACACCATTCTGACTGAACTTGCCGAAGAATTTGACGCATTGCTTTTGGTAGCGCCCAAAACAAGAAGTAAAGATCTCCTGCCGAAACTTCCCCATTCCGGCTTCCCTTTCTTATTTGTTTCAGCCAAGCTACATCCCTCCGAAACCTATCAAAAGATCGCGGTCCCGGTAGGGTACGGGAAGAAGAGCAAGGATTTGGCGCTCTGGAGCAGTTACTTCGCACGGCATAATGGCGCCAAGGTATCCCTGCTCCAGGCATTGGAAACTTTCGACGAGGACAAGAGGAGCGTCATGCGCAATCTGTTTTCGATCGAACGCCTCTTTAAAAACTTCAGCTTCCAATACGAAATTATCGAATGCCACAGCTCTTCCTGGAAGATCCAAAAAAAGGCGTTGGAACATACATTAAGTTTTCAAAACGGACTATTGATTATCTCCTTTTCCTACCAATCGTCACTGATCGATCGTATTCTTGGTACCAATGATGCTTTCGTGATCGATCACTCTGAAGAACTATCTGTAATGTGTATCAATTCACAACGCGATCTTTACACATTTTGCGGTTGAAAATTTTGTAACCGCCCCCTTATTTAGACAAGAGTTATAAATCGTTTTAACTCAATTTATTATATCTAATAATTAAGATATTTTAATAACTTTTTAAATAAATTAGGGTGTACAGGAGTGGGTTAATGATAAATTTCTATTTTTGTCGCTGATTATTGAAGTTCCTTATACTCTGTTATTTAGAACAATTCTTATTAATTTCTAAAACAATCTGATATGGAAAGTAGCGCTTTATTACTTTTCTTTATTACGGCTATTTCACTGGTAGGTTTGGCGCTGGTATTCTCCAGTTATGTTCCTCCAACATCCTACAATACAGCAAAATTTGAGCCTTACGAGTGCGGAATGGAGACCATTGGGGAAACCTGGAACCAGTACACGGTCGGGTATTATCTCTTTGCCATTCTCTTCCTCATCTTTGATGTGGAAACTGTGTTTGTATTTCCGTGGGCTACCGTGATGAGGGAGGTTGGCATGACCGGTTTTGTTGAAATACTGATCTTCTTTGCCATATTAGGTTTGGGATTGTTTTATGGATGGAAAAAACATGCATTGAAATGGGAGTAAAAAGCAAAAAAGAGTTCGAAAAGAACGATTATCCTGTTCTTCAGGAATATGAAGGAGGAAGCATCATCCTCGCCAAATTAGATGATCTTATTAACTGGTCGCGTTGCAATTCACTCTGGCCTTTAACTTTTGGTACCCGCTGTTGCGCCATCGAGTTCATGGCTGTTGGCGCCTCGAGGCACGATATGGCCAGGTTTGGTTTCGAAGTTGCCCGTGCAACTCCCCGCCAGGCAGACATGATCATCATCTCCGGAACAATCAATTACAAAATGGCCCCTGTTCTGAAACGGCTGTATGACCAGATTGCGGATCCAAAATATGTGATTGCCATGGGCAGTTGCGCCATCTCAGGCGGTCCCTTCTACTACAACTCATACTCTGTCGTCAGGGGAGCCGATCACGTTATCCCGGTTGATGTTTACGTACCCGGATGTCCTCCAAGGCCCGAGGCCCTTCTGTTTGGCATGATGCAACTGCAGAAAAAAATCAGGCGGGAGCGCTACTTCTCCAGAAAACAGAAAAAAAACACCCCTCAACCTTGAAGCTAACCGGGAAGATGGGGAAATCAATCAATCATACTATAAATCACTTAACAATTTAAGTGAAATGACAAACGAAGAACTACAAGCTTACCTGACCGGTGAGTTTTCAAAGGCCGAGGTGAAGCTTGGCAAACAGTATGTCGAAATCCTTGTTCAGGGGGACGATCTGCACGAAACTTCCGTACGGCTCAAAAATGTACCGGAACTATCGTTTGATTACCTGATTTGTCTTACCGGAGTAGATTATCCTGAAACAATGCAGATCGTCTACCACATCGAGTCGGTCAAACACAGACATGTTGTGGTATTGAAGGTAAACACTGCAGACCGAACCGACCCCAAAGTCGACACGGTAAGTGATGTCTGGCAGACAGCCAAATACCACGAAAGGGAGGTTTATGACCTTTTGGGTGTAAAATTCAACAACCACAAAGATTTGCGCAGGCTCTTCCTGGATGACAGCTGGGGATTTCCGCTGAGAAAAGATTACAAAGACGAAGTAAGAATAGTAGAACGATAGCCTTATGTCTGAAATCAAAGAGATTATCATTAGTTCGGATAAAATCCACACAGACCAGTATCTGGTCAATATGGGACCGCAGCACCCTTCTACACACGGGGTACTTCGGTTGCTTGTCCGTTTGGAAGGCGAAATAGTACATCATATTCAGCCACATGTTGGATACATCCACAGCGGGATTGAGAAAATGTGCGAGGCAATCTCCTATCCGCAGATCATTCACCTGACCGACCGGATGGATTACCTTTCTGCCAACATGAACAACGAAGCGGTTGCTTTGTGTGTAGAAAATGCCCTTCAGGTCGAAGTTCCCGAACGTGTCAAATACATCCGTACCATCATGGATGAGCTGAGCCGTCTGGCATCCCACCAACTTTGGTGGTGCGTAATGGGAATGGATTTGGGTGCGTTGACCACCTTCTTCTATGGCCTTCGCGACCGCGAACAGATTCTCGATATTTTCGAAGAGACCTGCGGCGCCAGGATGACCCTCAATTACAACCTCCCCGGCGGGGTCATGTTCGACATTCACCCGAATTTCCAGAAAAGGGTCAAAGATTTCATCAAAATATTCAAAAAGAAGCTGCCCGAATACGATGAACTGCTTACCGGCAATGTCATCTTCCAGGAACGGACCAAAGACATTGGCTATCTGTCCCTTGACGATGCGATCGCCTGGGGTGTTACCGGTCCCTCGGGACG
>JBBIUJ010000274.1:0-5815 GCA_037440345.1 Prolixibacter sp. | reverse complement strand
GCTCTTCCGATCTTGTGCTCAGGATAGGCAATTTTGTAGTAGGTGTCCCCATTCAGGTAATCGGTGAGGAAACGGGTGGCCTGTTCCCAAACCATGTACCGACAGGAGTAGGCAAGGCTCTTCTTCTCCAAATCTGTCAGGAACATTTTGCTTTCGGAAAGATATCCCCTGGCATATGCTTCATAATATTTAGCATTGAAACCGATTTTACTGGTATCAGGTTCATCTTCTACCGCGGTATCCCCCAAAGTACGTATGGCATCCCCAAAATCAAAAAGGATACTGCCCGGCATGACTGTATCTAAATCTATGATACATAAAATATTGCCATTTGCATCATAAAGGATATTGTTGATCTTGGTGTCGTTGTGAGTGATGCGTAGAGGCAGTTTGCCTTCATCGAGCCATTGTTGCAACTGCGTCATTTCTGAAGAGCGAACCATTAATTTCTCGATTTCGGCTTTCATCTCCCCTTTTCTTCCGGCAGCGTCGTTGGCCAGGGACTGTTCAAATTGCCAAAAGCGGAATTTCCCATTGTGAAAATTGGGAATTGTATCGATCAGTAGTTTTCCATCCAGATCGGCGAGTTGAAGCTGGAACTTTCCGAAAGCCATTCCTGCGCTGTAAGCCTGATCGGGATTTGTAACCTCTTCAATTCCGTGCGAATCCCGGATGTAAAGGAAGAGGGTCCAAAAATTTCCGGAACTGTCCTGAACATAGTACTTGCCGTCGGACGCCCGGAGGTAGGTCATTACTTTCCGGTCAATTTCGGGTTCCCCGGCCTTTTCCAATTGTTTACGAATGTGTCCGGTAGCCAGCAGGATGTTGTTCACCATTCCAGGTACGTCCTTGAAAATCTGGTGATTTTTGCGCTGCAACACAAAATCCGGGGCATCATCGCCAATGGTGCGAATAAGAAAGGTGTCGTTGATATGGCCATGTCCAAAAGGTTTCCATTCCGAAACCTGTTCGCTGCGGCCAAACGATGACATTAACTGTTTGATTTGTTGGTCGTTCATTTTTTTGATGTGTTGATGTGATGATGTGTTGATGTGGTAATGTGAAGATGTGATGATCTGTTGATTAGTTGAAGTTAAATCAATTTTTGGACAACTTTCCACTTTCAACTTTTCACTCTCCACTCTCCACTTACCACAATTGTTTTGGGTAAACTCCATCGGCAATCAGTTGCGCGATTCTACCCTTCACAATTGGTTTATCCTCGATGTAGGTGACGCCAAACCAGGGAGAATCACATTCGATGACTTTGGTCTTGATGTTGCCGTTGACAATGTTGTCGTTGATAAGAAGGGGGATGAAGTACTCCGATTTTAGTTCATTACCATGATCAGTGAGGAATTGGGCAAAACCCTCCTTCAGGTATTTGAACACATTTGGTTTTAGTCCCCAGAAATTCATCGAAACAGGGCTTTTGGGACTCAGAAGGTGACGGCCATCTTCCTCATAATAGAAAATGCCATCGACATCCCCTTTGATCTTGGTGCGTTCTACGACAGTTGTCAGGTATCCGTTTTCATCGGTAGCACAAACGCCTCTTGAAACTGTACCATGATCGGAAAGTGTATTTCCTACATTGTACCCAATCATGGAATACTCATCCGGATCGGTTGATGTGTTCAGAAAATCGGCCATGGCTTTGTAAGCTTTTGCGCCATAGAAATCATCCGCATTGATGACTGCCATTGGTTCATTGGCTACACCATCAGCCATCAACAAAGCATGCGCTGTTCCCCACGGTTTTTGCCTTTCAGGCGATAGCGTAAATCCGGCCGGAATTTTATTCAGGGCCTGGTACACATATTCTACTGCAATGCGTCCTTTTAATTTGGGATCAAATCGTTCTTTGAAAGCAACTTCAAAATCGTGGCGAATGACAAAGATAACTTTTTCAAAACCAGCGCGGATAGCATCAAACAGAGAATAATCAATGATTGCTTCTCCGTTGGGCCCTACTTCATCGAGTTGCTTCAATCCACCATAACGACTGCCCATGCCGGCAGCGAGAATTACCAGGGTAGGTTTCATCATGTCTAAAAAATTTATTTTAAAAAATTAATTTCTGATTTTGTGGCCACTCAACGCATAATATAAGATAAAAAGGAAACACGGAACGGCAACCCAATAAGCATTCTGACCACCGAATGCATCTTTGGTAAAGCCGTATATTGTAGGAATAACGGCACCTCCAACAATGGCGATCACCATCAGTGAAGAACCGGCTTTGGTAAATTTACCGAGATCGGCCATGGCCAGGGGCCACAGGGAAGGCCACATCAGGGAACAACCAAGGGCAAATCCGATAGCGAAAAACATCGTTCCAATAATCAAAAGTGGAACAAAAAAGCTCTTTTTTCTGCCTGTTTGTATCAATTCCATGCCGGTTTAGTCTAAAAATGATCAATAAAGTACAAAGATAGTGTATAAAATGTCACAAATGATGAAAGCAAATATGATAGAAATCACTATCTGCCTACTCTTTGTACCAACTGGAATAAAGATGGTAATTGTTGGCGATACGGTTGATTTCGCCTTCGATCAGTTCGATGCTGATCTCCTTAATTTTTTTGGCAGGCGATCCGGCAAAGATAGAGCCGGATTCTACTACGGTTCCTTTGGTAACAACCGCCCCGGCGGCGACAATAGAGTTGCTCTGAATAATGGCATCATCCAGCACTACGGCATTCATTCCAATCAGGACATTGTCATGAATGGTGCAACCATGCACAATGGCGCCGTGAGCAATTGAAACGTTGTTTCCGATATTTGTGGCACATTTTTCAAAAGTACCGTGAATGACAGCATTGTCCTGGATATTTACGTTATCTCCGATTTTGATGTAGTTGACATCACCCCGTAAAACGACCCCGAACCAGATACTGCAATTATTTCCCAGCACAGTATCACCAATCACTACGGCATTCTCGGCGAGGAAACAATTTTCACCCATCTGAGGCGTTTTTCCACGCAATGTTTTTATGATGGCCATTTTCCAAAAAAGTTTAAATTTGTGGTTCAAAAGTAGCAAATAATTATATCAACCCTATGTCTATTGAAACAAAAGTAATTGAACTTGAAGAGGTGTCGATTAGGTTTTCCGGTGATTCAGGTGACGGAATGCAGCTCACCGGCACACTTTTTTCCGATACCTCCTCACTGATTGGAAACGATATTTCAACCTTTCCCGATTATCCGTCTGAGATCCGCGCGCCCCAGGGAACTGTGGCGGGTGTTTCAGGTTTTCAGATTCAGTTTGGAAGCAAAAAAGTAAGCACACCGGGAGATTTGGCCCATGTATTGGTGGCCATGAACCCTGCTGCCGTGAAGGCCAATGCCAAGTTTATGATGCCCGGAGGAACTATTTTTTATGATTCGGACAGCTTCAACCAAAAGAATTTCGAAAAAGCCAAATTTGCTACCGATGATCCGTTTACAGAGCTGAACCTATTAGACCATATAAAAGTTCCGGTTCCAATTACGCAATTGACCAGGGAGTCATTGAAAGATCTCGAAGTTGACAACAAAAGTATCCTGCGAAGCAAGAACATGTTCGCCCTTGGGCTTATTTGCTGGGTATTCAGCCGTCCACTGGATTACATCGAAAATTATATATCAAAAAAGTTTGGCAAGAAGGAGTTGGTCCTTCAGGCCAATCTGAGGGTTTTGCATGCAGGATATAACTATGCCTGGAACCTGCAGCACATGACACCCAGGTACATCGTCCATCCTGCTCCGATTGAAAAGGGCCTCTACAGGAATATCAGCGGTAACCTGGCTACAGCATGGGGTTTATTGGCAGCTGCCGAGAAAGCAGGACTGGAGCTATTCATTGGTTCCTATCCCATTACTCCTGCAACCGAAGTATTGCAGGCGCTTGCCGAACGAAAAGACTTGGGAGTAAAGAGTTTCCAGGCGGAAGATGAGATTGCGGGGATTTGCACAACGATTGGGGCTTCTTTTGCCGGTGACCTGGCTGTTACCTCAACCTCCGGTCCGGGTTTCGCGTTAAAATCCGAGGCGCTGGGATTGGGCGTTATCGCGGAGTTGCCACTTGTGGTGGTGAATGTTCAGCGGGGCGGGCCATCAACAGGGTTGCCCACAAAAACCGAGCAATCCGACCTTTTGCAGACGCTTTATGGAAGAAACGGTGAGAGCCCTGTCGTGGTAGTTGCAGCTTCAACCCCTTCCGACTGTTTCCATTATGCTTATATGTCCGCGAAGATTGCCTTGGAAAGAATGGTGCCTGTGGTGCTGCTTACCGATGGGTTTCTCGGTAATGGCACAGAACCATGGAAGGTCCCAACAGTGGCGGAATTGCCTTCAATAACCCCAAGAATTGCCAAAGATGCCTCCAAATTCAAGCCTTATCAGCGTGATCCGAAGACTTTGGCCCGTGAGTGGGCTTTCCCCGGAATGGATGGTTTCCAGCACCGGGTCGGCGGACTCGAAAAGGATGCAGCGGGCAATGTTAGCCATGATCCCGCCAACCATCAGCAGATGTGTGAAATCAGAAGAGACAAAGTTGAGGCAGTGGTTGATATGTTGCCAAAGCTCGAACTTCTTGGTGAAACCTCGGGCGACCTTTTGGTCGTTGGTTGGGGAGGAACACTGGGCCATCTGGATACTGCCGTTAGGGAGTTGCAGGCCAAAGGCACAAAAATTAGTCTTGCCCATTTCAATTACATCAAACCGCTGCCTTCCAATACCAAAGAGCTCTTTTCGAAATTTGAAAAGATTGTCGTTTGCGAATTAAATCTTGGTCAGTTCATCGGATATTTGCGCGATAAACTGCCTGGACATCAATACCATCAATTCAATAAAGTTCAGGGACTTCCCTTTACTATTCAGGAACTTACCGATCACTTTATAAAACTCATAGAGGAATAACCATGCTGGAAACATTAAATTATACGCTCAAGGATTTCAAGAGTGAAAACGAAGTAAGGTGGTGTCCGGGATGTGGAGACCATGCAGTTTTGAATGCCGTACAGAAAGCAATGGCCAATCTGGGCATTCGGCACGAAGATTTTGCCGTCATCTCCGGCATCGGGTGTTCTTCCCGATTTCCTTATTACATGAGTACCTATGGGTTCCATACCATTCACGGTAGGGCCGCCGCTATTGCATCCGGTGTGAAATGCGCAAATCCAAAACTCACTGTCTGGGAGATTACCGGCGACGGTGATGCCCTGGCCATTGGCGGAAACCACTTCATTCATGTGATCAGAAGAAACATCGATGTCAATATCATCCTGTTTAATAACAAGATATATGGATTAACCAAAGGGCAATATTCACCTACCACGGATCGTGGTTTTGTCACTAAAACTTCTCCGATGGGAACGATCGAAGATCCGTTCGTACCCGGAAGGCTGGTCCTTGGGGCCGGGGGCTCTTTTTTTGCGCGATGTGTCGACAACAACCTGAAACATTCACAGGAAGTTTTTGAAGAGGCAGCCAGTTTCAAAGGAACTTCCGTTGTGGAGGTACTTCAAAACTGTGTCATCTTCAACGATGGCATCCATGAAGCCATTTCAGATCCCAAAACCAGGGAAGAGCGTCAAATCTTCCTGAAACACGGCGAACCAATGATCTTCGGCAACAACCGCGACAAGGGGATCGTTCTTGAGAAGGGAAAACTCAGGGTGGTACAACTGGGTGAAGGTGGCGCGAAACCTGAAGATGTTCTTGTGCACGACGCGACCGATCAGGACGGATTTCTTCACCAGTCGCTCATTAACATGAAACTGCCGGACTTCCCGGTTGCCATGGGAGTTATTCGCGCGGTTCCTTCCAA
>JBBIUJ010000273.1:0-5847 GCA_037440345.1 Prolixibacter sp. | reverse complement strand
AGAGGTCCCGCTTGATGCTTATGATGCAGCAGCATGGAGCGCTGTTTCCGCGCTGTCAGAGATGTCGGTTGCCAGAGGCGGCGCATCTGTAGATTTCCCTGATTTTACCAGGGGACAATGGATCAAACGAAGGCCTCATTTTGGCATGGACAGCCAGTTCCCGATCAGCGAGGAAAGGGCATTGATCAACAATTTGTTTTAAGTGAAAAATGAAAAGTGAAAAATGAAAAATGGGAGTTGTTCGACTCCCATTTTTTGAATTTATTGTTTTCAACCTGTCCTGAATCATTGGCTTTGGAATAATCTAAACTCTGATTACTACAGGTTGTTTCATTTTTCACTTTTCATTTTTCACTTTTCATTTTTCACTTTATTAAAGATCGTTTGGTTAGCGACCAATGGCTTTGCCCAAAACGACAGGAACAAGAGGAACGAGAGCGTCACGTAATTGAACAACATTCCGGTCCTCAATCCAAAATGGTCGGCTAAAGAGCCAATAATCAAGGGTGTAACAGCCCCTCCCATAATGCCGGAGCAAAGAATCCCCGAAAAGGAACCGTGGTGTTCCGCGATCGAATTCATACCCAATGAAAAAACGATCGACCACATTACGGATGCACAAAAACCCATGGCAATAAAGGCATAAAATGAGGTTTTAGGATCGGCCGTAAATAGCGCTGTTGCCAAACTGGCCATGGCTGCCAAAACGAAAACCCGCAACACGATTTTACTGTCAACCAATTTCAATAATCCCAATCCTAGGATGCATCCAATGGTCATCAGACCCCAGTACCATTGTACCGCCTGGGCGCCTTCGACTTCGGGGCGAAGTCCGTGGTAAGTTTTCAGAAACTCGGAAATCCAGTTAGCGACCCCCTGTTCTGTTCCTACATAAGCAAAGATTCCAAAAAAGAATACAATCACCGTCTTATTTTTTAGAAGGTGAACAATGGTATCCCAATTACCGGTTTTCTCATCCTCTTTCAGTTCAACCTTCGGAAATCTTGAGAACGCAACAACAAAAATCATCACAAATGCAATGATCGCAAATACCCAATAGATTGAGACCCAGGTAAGATTGGCCGGAACGAGTCCACCCAGAAACTTGACGATTCCGCTTGGGGTGCCCTGCGGTCCAAGTTCTGTAACCAGATAGGCGTATAGCATTGGACTCAGGAAGGAGGCGCCGCCAAAAAACAGCTGGGCCATAACGGAATTGAAAGCAAAATGCTCTTCACCTCCTGAAACCCGCAGCAATGGATTGATCGCAACCTGCAGGATGGCCATTCCAGCCCCGATAAAGAAAAGGGAACCCAGCATTACGCCGAATTTTGGCACTAGCCCAAAGATCAGCGCACCAGCAAACGCTGAAATAAAGGCCGTCATCATAACCTTTTTCTCTTTGAACCGCTCCGTCATCAAACCTGCGGGTATAGACATTATGCCATATGCCACAAAGAAAAATAGAGGCAGAAAAGCCGCCACTGTATTGCTGGCATGAAAATCATCTTTTGCAACCGGTAGTATGGCGCCCAATATGTTTGTCAGAAATGAGATAACAAAAAAGACGATAAAAACCAGGAAGACCATGTAGTAGTTGCGCTTCATTTATTTGATATTTAATTAATTAAAAATTACAAATTACAGATTACAAATTGGGGATTGCTGAAGATTTGGAGTTCTCACTCTTTTAATCTTTAATTTGTAATTTGTAATTATTCTTGGTTTATTGTTTGATTAGTGGAAGAGCTGCTGCTCCATAAATTGCAGAATTTTCAAGTTCTGAAACTTCAATTCTAAGGTTAGCCAATACGTTCCGATAGGCAAAGTCTTGCATGGCATCGTACATGGCATCTTTATATAGCGCAAAGGATTGGGCGACAGAACCTCCAAGGATAATAACCTCAGGATCATAAGCGTACAAGATAGACTTGAGCGCCTGGCCAAGGTGGAACCCATATTCTGCAAACATCTTTAAGGCCGTTGCATCACCTTCCTGAGCTTTGATTACCAAATCAGTGGCCTTCACTCTCTTTTCATCAGTAAAGAACTGTCCGCTGGCATAATATTCAGTCGTATGCAAAAGATACGGCACATTGCCAAATTCGCCGGCGCCGCAATTCGATCCTTCATACAATTTGCCATTGAAGATCAATCCACAACCAAGTCCGGTTCCCAGGGTCACACCAACGATATTTTTGAATGATTTTGCTTTTCCAAAGAATTTCTCCCCTACCGCAAAGCAATTGGCATCGTTGTTCACGTATACCGGCAGATTGTAACGCTGCTCGAGTAACTCTTTCAAATTGACAACTTTCCAGGATGGAATATTGGTCACATCATAAACGATTCCTTGTTCAACGTCAACGACGGAAGGAACTCCCACACCAATGGAGAGAGAAGCCTCATCTACACAGTCGTCAATTGTCTTATAGATTTGTTCCAATACCTCTTCCACACTGCCTTTTGAAGGTGTTGGAAGCTTGGATAAATGAACAATTTTCTCTCCGACGATTTTGCCGGCACGGATATTTGTTCCGCCCAGATCGACGCCAATAATGTTGTTAATAGTTTGCATTCGTGTTAATGTAGTTTTGTTTTTAGCGATTCGATTCTCAGGCGGTAAAAATAAGAAAAAACTAACCAGGTGAAAGGGTGGTTGGATATGAATCACTATATTTATCGCTTATCCTAAAATAATTTCTGAATGGAGGTAAAAATAGAAGAAAGCTGGAAAACACGATTGTCAACTGAATTTGAAAAACCGTACTTTCATGAATTGACCGATTTTGTCAGGCAGGAATACACAACCAAACAGATATTTCCTCCCGGGAAACTGATCTTTCACGCCTTTGAACAATCCCCTTTTGACAAAACTAAAGTGGTCATTCTCGGACAGGATCCCTACCATGGACCGGGACAGGCTCACGGTCTCTGTTTCTCTGTGCCTGAAGGAATAGACCTTCCACCTTCCCTCCAGAATATATTCAAAGAGATAGGTGATGACCTGGGTCTTCCCACCCCATCGAATGGAAACCTTGACCGGTGGGCCGCACAGGGTGTATTGCTGCTGAATGCAACCTTGACGGTTCAGGCCAACCGCGCCGGTTCGCACCAAAACAAGGGTTGGGAAATATTTACTGACCGGGTAATTCGTCTGTTGGCGGAAGAAAAAGAGCATCTGGTATTTATTTTGTGGGGATCCTTTGCTCAGAAAAAGGGCGAATTCATTGACCGGAGCCGACACCTGGTTCTCTCCTCCCCTCACCCGTCACCGCTCTCTTCCTACCGGGGATTTTTCGGGAATAAACACTTCAGCCGAACGAATGCCTACCTGGAGAAGCATGGGATTGAACCGATTCAATGGTAAATTGACCTTTATAATTAGTTCCACAGAGCTGCAAAGGGAAACACGGAGAATTGGAGACTGTTTAAAATTTGTTTTTGTCCTGTTAAAGCGATATCAATAAGTTAAGAATAGTTTATGCGACTCTCAACAGATTGCTTCTCCGCCATCCGGCGGATCGCAATGACGATTCATTTTTTTGATGTGAGGGTGGAGAGAAGGAGGCGGGTCATCAGTTTCTGGTAATAGTAGAATCGTCGCCCGCCTCCTTCTCCCCACCCTCACAAGAACAACAATATACCGTCAATGCGAGGAGGAACGACGAAGCAATCTATTGATTATACGTGAATTATGAATTTGTGTTTTATTAACTTAATGACATAGCCCGTAGGGGACAGGATATTTTGCGATAATTCTTTTTATACCGACAATATGTGCCTACACCGGTCGACGCCTAGTGCCGGGCGGGTTTATGATTTTGTTTATATTTACTTTGGTTTGTGTTTCCGGCAGGAGAAAAGTAAATGACCTACTTACCCCGCATGGCATTTGGCGTTTGTTAGCAGCCTGTAGTTTCATTTATTCAATCAATAAAAATGTCGTATTTAGTAAAATATTTTCTAATAAAATTTAATGAATTTTCCCAACCACCACAACAATCTGGACTTAGAGCAATTGTTAATACATTTTTCTTGTCAGCAACAAGTCCGATAATGTTTTCAATGAGTCTCTTTATTGCTTGATCCGAAAAAAAGACGAAATATTTTGGATTACTACAAAAGAAATAGTCAATATCTAAATTAATTATCAATCTCCCATTAGATTCAGAAAAGCAGTCAAATAAATCATTAAATAAATTATGTGAAGTGCAGTGCGATATGTGCTTTTCTAATTCTTTGGGAATGCTGCCTTCGTTGTGAGTATAAAAGACATAGTCGGTTATAAGATTAGAGTAATAATGGTGAAAAATAGGGATATAGTTATCCCATCTAAAAATCTTATATCTTTCATACTCGTTTTTTTGATATTCTATTTTATCATAATCATCGAGACTTAAATTTTTAAGTCCATTTTTTATTGGATTTGTCCATTCGGTTATTTGATTTCCTAAGGTGTCAGAGTGCTTGTCAATGTGGATAATCGTGTACTTCTCGTTCTCGTCAATTTGATTGGCCCAACACCATGCTGCCATTCGATGATTATCCATCAAATAGATGTTGTCTTTCTTGTATAAAATGTCGGTATCAAAGCAAAATGAACCATTGCGCGGATATTTATCAATTAATTTTTCCATAAGTCAATTCTATATTTAACTGAATCCAGAGTGTTGCATGATATGATTTTTTATTATCTGCTGCGCTGTCTTTTTACTATGGCTGCTAACACTATCCTAATCACGTAATTTCTAACGAATAAGTAGGATCATCAAAATTTAAACAGTTTCTTAAATTAATTTCTGTGTTAGTATTTGTTCAGCCTGGATAAGTTGCTCGGGCTTACCCAGGTCCATCCAGAGAGACGATTGATCGCGAAAACCATAAATGTTGTGCTGCCCGGCCAATCTAAGGTACAATTGAATTACCGAAAATTTTCCACTTTCCGTGATCAGCGAAAAGATTTCTGGATCAACGATTTGAATCCCACTGAAGGCAAAATTCCTCAAGTCAGTATTGAATCTGGCCAGTTTTTCTTCCCCCGTTTTTATGTTCCTCCAACCCGAAAGTATCATATCCGGATTAAAAACCATGTAGCGGTCTGTCATTCTGTCACGAACAGCCATGGTGGCGAGTCCGCCTCTGGAAGTATGATAAACCGATAATTCATTCAAATCAATTGAACTCAAAATGTCGACGTTGTAAATCAGGAATGGCTCTGAATCTCCCAACAATGGACGGGCTTTGAGGATGGCCCCGCCGGTATCCAGCAGTTGGTCCCTTTCATCTGAAATTTGTATGGGAAGGTTAAAATTCTTCTTTTCATCAAGAAATTCAATAATTTGCTCGCCAAAATGGTGAATGTTGATGACGATTTCTGAGACATTCAGCTCGTTTACTTTTCGGATGGCCCTTTCAAGCAGCGTTATGCCATTCAATTCGACCAGGGCTTTGGGCCTGTCCGAAGTATATGGGAATAGCCTGGTTCCCAGTCCTGCCGCCAATATGAGTGCCTTCATGAATCGCTCAGAAGTTAATGGTTTAGTTTAACCGGTTTACAGACCTTCTCCTCTTTTTTTGAGACCCTTCCACATTTCTTGCATTCAAATTTGGGATTCTCCGGCCTTTCATAATCCTTTTCTTCACATTTTTTCTTGCTCATAGTGTATCATTACTCAATTTCAAAATCTGCTAATTTAGAACTGTGACCCTTTGTGCCTCCTTTGCGCGAACCTTTGTGGCCTTGGTGGTTAAACTTTTTAATTTCACCACGAAGGTCTCAAAGGATATCACAAAGGTTACACTAAAAAATTGAAAGCCAAACGGTATTTGATTGTTGAATACCTA
>JBBIUJ010000272.1:0-5867 GCA_037440345.1 Prolixibacter sp. | reverse complement strand
CAAGTAAGGGAAGAAGTGCTGCGCCATTGTGAGATTTTTGCCCCCAATGGTGGATTTGTCTTCAATACAGTGCACAATATACAAGCCAATGTACCGGTCGAAAATATTGTTGCCATGTTTGATGCAATTAAGGAATTCAATGATAGTCATTGAGCCACAATGGAATTTTAAATGTATTGATTTCGATTTTAATGCATCATAGGATATGTTAATTATAAGACCATGCTTAACATTAATAAATTCCCTTACTTCATAATTTCGCTTATATTGATCTTTCAAGCAGCTTATTCAAGAAGTCAAAGTGTCAGTTGGTTGCCCGAAACGGAGAACCATGAAAGTACATCTGTAATTTCTGAATTACTTTCTCCGTTAAATGGGAAAATACGTTTTGTCATTTGCAAGTACGATGGAAGTACTCTCGCTCAAAAAAATGATTTTGTAGGTAACCGAATTTCCATTGACGGTGCTGAATGGCAGTATTTACTTGCAACGACTAAAAAATCATCTCAAAAGGATGCGTTGGATATCAGCGTTACATTCAAATTGTTGAAGGGTGAGATGAAAAGTGCCGGAGTAGCCATCGCCTTCGATTTTAACAATTGGAGTACCGGTAACTATACCCTGATCCCGGCGTCCATTTACAACGGCAACCGCAATAAAATTGAGAAGCGCGGCTATTGTACGGGGTATGATCAGGAGGATTTTTACAATAAGAATATCCCCCAAATCACTACAGAACTGCCACAATTGTCTCCATTGCCCGATGTGGCCTCGAAAATAGAGGTCAGTTCGTGCAATTCAGCGACTCCGGCACTATGCTTTTTCAGTCCGCTATATAAACGGGCATTCATGGCATTGACCGAACAAGGTATTCGGAAAGGAGAACAAATCATAGATAATGGTTTTGTTATAGAGGAAAGCCGCAACCGGACAAAAGCCTCGCTGATTATCACTGCACCTGGCGTACGCGAACGCAAGCCTGAATTCATTGGTTTTGGCTCCAGTCCCGATCGGGGAATGGATTGGAAAACCGGAGATAAAATCACCATGCATCTGATAGTTTATTCTTTCAAAACAGATGGAATTCCCGGGTTATTGGATAAATTCATGACAGAACGAAAGGTTGTAACAGGCCCAAATTATCCCCGCAATCTTGTTCCTTTCAGTGAAGTGATAAAAATTATGACGAGGCAGATCGACAAACGCTGGCTGGAAAAACCAGACTATCAGTATTACTGCCCCGAAAATTCAGAGAAGATTTGCATTGGCTGGATTGGCGGACTGATGAATACCTTTCCGATGTTGGTTTTGAATGATGATTTACATCGCGACCGGGTGGTTAAAACGTTGAATTTTGCTCTGCCCGCAGTGGTAGGTAAGTCAGGATATTTTCTCGCTGCCATGAACCCTGATAGGAAGGCCAGCGGCCGCGACTGGTTTCCCGATCAACCTATTGTTTTAACCCGGCAGAATGCAGATGCCTTGTTCTGGTTAATGAAACAATTTATGGTGTTGAAAGCTCAGGGGAATTCTGCCGCTATTGAGCCAGAATGGGAGCAGGCAGTGAATCATCTTGCCCAAGCTTTTGTAAATACCTGGAAAAAACAGGGGCAATGGGGCAATTACCTCAACCATGAAACAGGAGAAATCGCTGTTTTTAATACGACCAGCGGCGCTACGGCAATCGGCGGATTGGCTTTGGCTTCCCAATGGTTCAATAATCCTGAATTCATGGTGATAGCACAGGAGGCTGCTAACTATTACTATCAACACGATTTTGTTCAGAAAGGATTCACGTATGGCGCCTGCTCTGATATTTTGCAGAATGCCGATTCAGAAACTGCAGCCGGGCTCATGACTTCCCTTATGGTTTTATACGAAACTTCAGGTAATAAAAAATGGCTGGAAATGAGTCGCAATGTGGCTAATCTGGCAGCGACATGGGTCGTTTCCTACGACTATGAATTACCGAAGGAAACAGAGCTTGCCCAATTAAACGCGAAACTGGCAGGTGCTATCTGGGCAAGTACTCAGAATAAGCATGGAGCTCCGGGATTCTGCACCTCATCAGGCGATCCGTTATTTAAGATATACCGCGCTACCGGTGATCACAGGTATTCCGATCTTATGTACGACATTGTTCATGCCTGGGCCGAAGGAATGAAACCAAGCGGGGCAATTACCGAGCGCCTTACCTACTGCGACGCTGATAACCGGGGAAGCAGAGGCGGTTCCGAATTTGGATCAACAGGTTGGAACGAGTTGAATGGCATATTGATGGCCATGGAACTTCCTGGGATATACCTGCGCACCGATAAAAATGAATTGGTCGTTTTCGACCACGTTAAAGCTAAAATTGAAAGCAGGGATAAAACTGGTGTAGTGATTCAGATTTTAAACCCGACCAAATACGATGCCCGGATTACTATTCTTGCTGAGAATTCAGATCAAGCCCAAAAACCTCTTGGAATAACTGCTTTTGCATCGTGGCCTTCAGTTTCTGTAAATAAGGGAAAGCTCATAACTGTAAAGATTAGCTCAGATGGAACCCAAATAAATCCATTGAATGAAAAATAAACTGACAATCTTGATTTTAATCCTTCTGAACCATCTCTTACTGGTTGCTCAGAACCCTATTTGTCCGCCGGGAGTTTATATTGCTGATCCTGAAGTCAGACAAATGCCGGATGGCCGGGTTTATCTCTATGGTTCGTTGGATGAACCCGGCAATACCTGGTGTTCCCATTCTTATAACGTACTTTCTTCGTCGGATTTGACAACCTGGAGTGTTGAACAGTCATCATTTGCTACTTTGGGAACAGGCAAGCAAACGGACTATACCGAAAAGATTCTTTATGCTCCTGATTGCATTTTTCACGACGGAAAATACTATTTATATTACTGTTTGGAAGGTGGAGGAAAGGATGAAGGAGTAGCCGTTTCGACTTCCCCATATGGGCCATTTAAGAATGGAAAAACAATAGAACGAGCATTTGGCATAGATCCGTCTGTATTTATAGATGATGATGGCCAGGCATATTTATTCTGGGGACAGGCACATGCTAAAGGTGCTAAGCTGAGTAAAGATATGCTATCAATTGAAGGTGAAATTCACGACAGTCTTTTAACCTACAAGAATCATTTTTTCAACGAAGGCAGTTCTGTCAGAAAACATAACGGTATCTATTATTATGTATATGCCGGTCACCAGCGACATGGGGAGTCGCATTGTGCAACTTTGAATTATGCTACCGCTACTTCTCCATTAGGACCCTATACTTACCGGGGAGTTATCATCGACAACTGGGGTAGCGGTAAAAACCTTGTAAACAACCATGGTTCAATAGCCGAAATAAACGGACAATGGTATATTTTCTATCATCGACCAACTCACGGTAGGCCTACAATGCGGAAAGCCTGCATCGAACCTCTCAAATTTAATTCAGATGGAACTATAAACGAAGTCGAAATGACTACCCAAGGTGTCGGAGGTCCGATATCTCCCTTGCAACGGATGGATGCTTCCAGGGCTTGCCTGATGTCGGGAAACCTGATGGTAACGGTTCGGCGACCTGTCAATGATATTCCGGTAGAATATTTGTCGGCCATCCGTGATGGAGATCATGCATATTGGAAATATTTTGATTTTTCCGGCAAAGATGTAAATCATTTTGTTTGCAAAACATGGGGGAATAATTTAGCCGGAACCATTGAAATTCACTTGGATACCCCGAAAGGTGAACAGATTGGAAGCTGTGCTATAGATCCGATGCAGGGAGAATATGCCTATGCCATTCACGAAACCAATATCAAACCTGTAATAGGAAAGCATGCACTCGTTCTGGTTTTTAAGGCTAAAAATCAAGCGGAGCAAAACGCTGACCTAATGAATCTTGAATGGTTTCTCTTTGAAAAGAAAATGGAAAAATAAAATGTTAAGTAAACTGGCAAGCCGGGTAAGGAGAGAATAATCTGTGTACACGAAGAGCTGTTTATCCGCTCGTGGGACAGAAACAAAGTAGCTGTAGCCAATATTGCATGCCTGTTGCCCCGGGTGCTGGCCTTGATTGATTTATTTAACATACAGATAATTTGATATTTATGTCTATTGGATACGAAGAGAATAAAGATGCATACTCTGAGGTTCAATGCCAGGTTTCTTGCGTTCTTTGCTGTAAACTGATATTGATATATTGTCACAACTCATGATTCAATTAAATATTTTGAACTAATTCATCATTAATATGGACATGCAAAAACAAGAACTAACTGATTACAAATTTTTTTTTAACAAAGAATTGGAAGGAAATATTCTACGGTATTGGATGAAATACGGAGTGGAAAAGAACGGGAACGGTTTTTATGGAGCCGTTGACCTGGATGGAAATCCGGTTTTGACGGCCAATAAAACCAGCGTTTTAAACGCGCGTATTTTATGGACTTTCTCCGCTGCAGCAATGTTCCGGGGAAATATTGAATATGCCGCTATGGCCGATAAAGCTTATCGCGTTGTTACAGAAGATTTTGAAGATAAGCAGTTTGGCGGTTATTTCATGGAGCTTTCGTCCGATAATTCAGTAGCTAACGATATTAAGCATACGTATGCCCAGGCTTTTGTCCTTTATGCGCTGTGCAAGTATTACGAATTTCGCCCCAAAGCCGAAGTAATGCAGAAGATCCAGGATTTTTTCAATCTTCTGGAAGAAAAAACAAAAGATCCGGAATATATCGGCTACCGCGAATCCTTTACCCGCGACTGGAATATTTATGATCAAAACCGGATGGCCGATCATAACGAGCCCAAATCGATGAATACCCATCTGCATGTACTGGAAGCCTGGGCTGCACTTTACAAAGTATGGAAAAGTCCGTTGGTAAAAAAACGACTGACCGAAATGATGAACCTTTTCCTCGATAAAATCATCAGGAAAGAAGGGCATTTTGGTATCTTTTTCGATGAGGCATTCAATGAGGCAGAAGCAACGAAAGGAATATGTTCTTTTGGCCACGACATTGAAGGTTCGTGGCTTTTGTGGGAAGCAGCCGAAATTCTTGGAGATAAAGATGTTTTGGAACGGATGAGGCCGGTAGCCCTGAAAATGGTTGACAATATTGAACGTGTTGCCCTTGACAAAGACGGTGGATTGTTCCTCGAATCAACACGTTATGGAAGCCATGTTAAAACAAACAAACATTGGTGGCAGCAAGCCGAAACTTTGGTCGGTTTCATGAATGCATTTGAACTGTCAGGAAATTTAAAATATTGGGAAGTTGTCAAACAAAGCTGGAATTTCATCGATAATTACCTGATAGATCATCAACGGGGAGAATGGTTCACTAAATTAAACCGTTTGGGCGTACCTTTTCTCGAAGAACCGGCTGACGATCCATCGCCTTATTACCGGAATGACTGGAAGATTGATCCCTGGAAATGTCCTTATCACAACGGAAGGTCGATGATGGAGATGACCCATAGGATTGATAAAATTTTGAACAAGCAAGTAATAATCAACCAAAAATGAATTTAAGAGAAAGATTTCTAAATGACTTAAGGGGAGGGATTCCAGACCGGGTCCCTATTTGTGAATATCTATTCAGTCTTAAACTTCAGAAACAAGTAATGGGTTATACTACTGATCTTTACGAAGGTAAGACTTAGGTGGAAATGGCATCTAAACTGGGCTTAGATGTCGTATGGGTACCTGTGAACGGATTCAGCGGCGTTGAAGATGAATCACATAATCCAAATGAAATATTTACAGACGAATGGGGCGGAACAGATCCTTTACTTATATCACCGGAACAATTAAGGGAGTTTTTTATTCCTCCGTTCAAAAAATTAGTTCAGTGGTTAAAATCATTTGGGA
>JBBIUJ010000271.1:0-5867 GCA_037440345.1 Prolixibacter sp. | reverse complement strand
ACCATGCTGTCCCTGAGAGATAAGTATAAGTGTATCATTAAGATTAATATTCAAAAGTAACGAGAGTTTCTCCCCGATTAAAACGCCTTTATCCTGTTCATTGAATAAGATTTCTGATGAATGATTCTTTTTTGTTAACTTGTTTTTTATTTTCAGGAAGTTTTCCTCCTCCGACGGAACAATTCCCATTACCATGACACCTTTGGTCATCTCACCGTAGGAAGCCAGCGCAAATGATTCGAGACGGGAGGTTACAGATTGTACATGTTCAATTTTTCTGATCCGGTTTATAAGCCCTGAATCTAAAGGGATACATTGATTTATACTTTTAGTCTCCCCGTACTTCTTATCCTGAATCTGAAGATGACCTGTCAAATCTATGGCGTTACTTATCATCTTGTCATACATACCATATTGCTCGGAGGTAATCAGGATAGACAATAGAACCGAAATGAATGCAACGCTCGCAGTGAGCAAAGTCCTGATTTTGTTCCTCCAAATGTTCCTCCATGCCAACTTCAATATGGAATTCATACGCTATTTGACATTTTTCATGTTTTGTTGAGAGAAAAACTCGTCTGAGATCGGCCGGTTGAATTCAATCCATTCAATTTTAACCACTGTTTTATTCCCAGGTTTATTTGCTTGGACTAATTCTATTCCGGTGGGTATCAACCGACCTCCAATTTTTTTAAGCTCACATGCTCTTTCTGTTTTAACCAATTGATTATCTTCGTCATAGAATTCTACTTTTAACTGAACGAAATCTCTCTTGGAGATCCACATTTTAACTCTTCCCCACACAACAGCTACATTTTCTTTTGGTTTGAGTTCCAGGGTGTAACATTCGTTCCCCTGAATAATTTCAGTTTCCAACATTATATGTGAGAAATCATTTACCAGAGATACCTGATTTAACAAATCATTGATTGTCAAGTCTGATCCCATCCACTCCTGAGATAACATGGTTGGTGGTAGTTTGATCATTCTTTTAATTGTAGGATTCCAATTCCACATTTCATTTCCCCTTTTCAAAAAAGTTTGCCCCTCCTCCTTTTTGGGTGCAGTTACCAGGGTAAGTGAGTACTCCCTTGTTTTACTCCAGGATTTTAGAATGATGTTTCGTTGCCATGTTGGGCGAATGATTTGCATATTCATAATACTGAAACTAGTAAAATTACCTTTCAGTTTGTCATCTGCCTTCTTTATGACTTCCGAAGCGGTTAATTCTGCCTGGCTGAAACAATTGTTATGTGATATACACGCAATTAGGAGTAGCAATAAAATTCGCGATGATTGCATATCTGTTGAAATATATTAGAATTGACCAGAACAATTGAAGGCGTAATCAGACTAAGGAGTTTAGGATAACATAGCCAGGAATTTAACCTATTTATGCAACGAAATGCCGTTTGTATTGTAAATATATTTTATTTAAGTTTGATATTACTAGCAATCGCCAAAAAAAATCAGGAGTTACTTCCCAGAGATTTCATACCAAATTGTCTGTTTCTGCGAACTTTTGTTTGTCAACATTAGTTTTTCAATGATATGTGTGATAATCCTGCTCATAACGGTTCAAGGGTGGAATGGTGGTACTTTCACGGTACTTTTTACGATGAAATTGGTAATCGATACTGTTTCATGTTTTCCTTTTTCAGTACCAATCCTGATCCTTCCGATCCCACATCTTTAACTGGATATTCTTGCATCTTTTCCCTGTACAATCAAACGAAAAACCAAACAATTCGAAAAAGCAGGGTCGATCACCATTTTTTCCAGAATTTTATTCGCCATCCCGAGGAATTGTTAAAATCTAACCTCGACAAAAGACTAATTGAGTTATTACTGGAAGAATATACCATTTCCGGCCCTCCTGAACCTATTGAACTTTCTGACGCTCCTACCCATTGTAATACCAACCCCTTTTCTTTCAAATGGGATCCCTTTGAAATTAGACAATACCCTGATTGCTTTTCAATCTTGTTTGACCTGAAAGAATATCTCTCAAAAATCGAATTCACTTTACGGCCATCAGATAATGTAGAAATATTATCTGACACATTAGATTCTGTTCCAACTTTTAGAGGAATGCAATACCTCTTTAACCCCAATTTGACAATATCTGGCCATCTGGGGCATGACAAGATCAAAGGAGAAGCGTGGTTTGATCATCAATGGGGTGATTTAAGCTGGTTTAGCAATGATGATCATTCAGTGATGGGATGGGATTGGTTTGGCATCAATTTTGACAACGGTTCTCAATTATTGGTTGTAGCTCACAGGAAAGCTGACAGCAGAGAACAGGTTGCCGGATATGCAGTATTAAAGGCAAAGAATAAAAAAATTCAATTTATTCCGGATATAAAAATAATACCATTGAGATTTTGGAGAAGCACGGTCACATCAATAGAATATCCCGTTGAATTGATGATAGAACTAACTGAATCTTCCTCCCTGCTAAGGTTTATTCCTTACACTGACCATCAGGAGATCCAATTTTTCGGCCCCCTTCGTGCCATTTGGCAAGGAGCCGGGACAATTTCTGGACAATTGATGGATGAAACTGTTTTCGGACATGCGCGTTGTGAACTCAATGGCTATGGATTTATTTTTGATTTCAGACAATTTATTGATTCTCTGGGTCAAAAAATAGATACAGTGATAGAAGGATTTTTTCCCCGAAAAATGACTGAAGAGGTAATTAGAAATTATGCCGGGTCTCCACATTGGAAATATGAACCGCATGCTTATGATACTATGCTTGCAGAGCCGGTATGGAACCTGATTTCCAGAAATGGCAAAAGATGGAGATCGGTATTTGCGAGATTATTACTGAGTTCACTTGGCACTAATCCTGAACCCTTTGAGGAGTTGCTCTATTCCATTACCGAACTGAACCATACAGGCTCCCTTATTATTGACGATATTGAAGACAATTCTCTTATCCGAAGAGGAAAAGAGTGCATTCATCTCCTTTATGGGTCCGATTTGGCTATTAATGCAGCAAATACAATTTATTTCTTACCAAACCTTTTGCTGTATAGACATCCCGAACTAAACAGCGAGCAAAAATTAGAGATTAATGAATTAATTACCAAGGGATTCATTCAAGGGCACCTAGGACAAGGACTTGACCTTTACTGGTCCAGGCATATCTGTCCTGAAAATCTTCATCTTTGGTTACAAGACTCAACTGATGAAAAGATTCTTCAGATGTACGCCCTTAAAACTGCTGCCGGAATCCGGGGATTGGCTGAAACAGCTTCAATCATTGCTAAAAAGGATGCTGAAATAAGAGATGTATGTGGGGATTACGCAATGGCCCTTGGAGTGGCTTTCCAGATTTTAGATGATGTCCATAATTTCAGTGCATCCGATAATTGGAAAAAAATACCTGGTGAAGATATTGCGGAAGGCAAGCTGACATTTGTTATCTTTCAGACTATTAAAATGTTAAATGGTAATGAAAGGAAATTTTTTACTAATATCCTGGGGTCTCCGGATTTGCGAAAAGATAAAGAAATGATCAGTAAGTGTATTGCATTGGTGACGAAATCAGGTGCGCTGGAATACTCCCGTTCAGTCGCACGAAAAATGATTGAGCCAAAATGGGACTTACTTTCAACAAGATTGCCTTTTACTGATCAGAGACTACTATTGAAGATACTGACATTCTGGCTATTAGAAATGGAATACAAATAGACCTCTCCTTTCTGTACATCAAAATAATAAAATTTTTACTTTTGCATCCATTAGTTTAGGGTGCGAAATACTTTCTCCTATTACCAGTTCAAAACTCACTGGGTGTGGATAATCCAAATCAACCACAATAAAAGTATGATCATTCAAATTATCAAATTGCAATCCAATTGTCAACGGCACCTGGATTGAAGGCTATTTTATACTACTACTATTGACAAATGCGTACTACAAACAGATTACTGTCCGTTGATATTTTCAGGGGACTCACTATTGCAGCCATGATCCTGGTCAATTACCCGGGGTCTTACGGGAAATCATATGACCCGCTTGAACATTCCCATTGGCACGGCATTACACCAACGGATTGCATTTTCCCATTTTTCATTTTCATCGTTGGGGTCTCCATCGTACTCTCCTATTCCAAACAGATAGCGGCCTCCAAACCAAAAAAAGAGATGGTGAAGAAGATCCTGGTCCGCGGGATTAAACTGTATTTCATCGGTTTATTGCTACATTATCTTCCCAATTTTGATTTCGCCCATATTGACTTATTTGGCGTATTGCAGCGAATTGCCTTTGTTTTTGTAGCATGCGCCTTGCTCTATCTTTACGTACGATGGAAAACGCATACATACCTATTTGCGGGTTTGCTCCTGTTCTACTGGATTGCGATGTGTTTTCTCCCTACCGGGGAGTTCAGTGCAGGCACAATGGAAATGAACCAGAATTTCGCCTTCTGGTTCGACCGCCTTTTGGTTGCACCCGAATTGCTGGGAAAACATGGGTGGAATGCAGAGGGAATCTTAAGTACATTCCCTGCCATAGCAACAGGAATCTCCGGAATGTTGGCCGGCCACCTAATCGTCAGACAAAAGTTGACAGAAAAAACCGTGATCTGGCTATTTACGGCCGGCGCATTGTTTGTGTTGGCCGGATCTGTTTGGGATTGGCAATTCCCGATCAACAAAAAGCTCTGGACAAGCTCTTATGTTTTGTACACCTCCGGCTGGGCCTCCATTTCATTGGCTATCTCACTTTGGCTGATCGATTTTATGAATTTTAAAAACAATGCTGTGGCACGTGTTGGCCTTATCTTCGGCAGCAATGCCATTGCCATCTATGTGATAGCGGATGTGTTTCAAACAATTTATAAGTACACGAATCTCCAGAATTTCGTATACTTTGGTTTAGTGGATTCAGGAATGGCCGAAAAAGGGGCTTCACTTGTCTGGGCAATCATTTCGGTAATCTCCTGTTTTATATTCGGATATATTCTTTACCGGAAGAAAATCTTCTTCAAACTGTAATCGCTATCCAAAAAATATTCAATTCAAAATATAGATGACATCATGAGAAACTTTAAAATTATTACCAGTCTGATTTTTTTGATCATAGCAGGTTTACCATCAACTGGGAAAAACCTTACCGCCAATGTTGCAACCATCAGCATTACCCCTCCCCTGGAGATGAAATACACCCTGGGCGGTTATGGGGAAAGAATGAATAGGCCTGCGGAAGCAATTCATGATCCGGTTTTGGCCAAAGCGCTGGTTCTGAAAAAGGAGCACCACAAATATGCCATCATTACCCTGGACCTGCTCGGAATACCGAATAATTTCAAAACAGACCTTGTAAAAAGAGTTGCCGATTGCGGCTGGAGTGTGGAAAATATGATGCTTTTGCCAAGCCATTCGCATGGCAGTTTCGAAATGGGGGCTTTAAACAGCAAGAATCTATTGAATAGTCCTCAAATAGGTATTTATCAACCCGAACTGTTGAAGTTCATTATCGACAAACTTGAGATACTGATCAAAGAGGCTGATCAGAACTACCAACCGGTCACAATTGGTACGAAAAGCGTTCTTTTGGAGGGCCTTAACCGCAACCGTAGAAAAGATCCTGAGGTCGACAAAGAGATGACCCTGACCCGGGTGGACCTCACCAACGGAAAACCCCTGGCGGTATTGGTAAACTGGACAGCACATCCAACATTTCTTGGCGGAAAGGACATGAAATTGTCTGCTGAGTGGCCTGGGTACTTACAGAGTGAATTGCAGCATCTGATTGGACAGGGGGTTACTGCCATGTATTACAATGGCGCAGAAGGCGATCAGTCTGCTGTTTTAAGCGCTTCCGGCAACAGCTATGAAAAGATCCAGGTA
>JBBIUJ010000270.1:0-5900 GCA_037440345.1 Prolixibacter sp. | reverse complement strand
TGCAACTGGCTCATGTTTCGGCAAACAAGGTACATCAGGAATGGATGCTCAACAAAGTGTTGGATTTGATCGCACCAGGAGATAAAAATTGTAAACGGGGTGAATTGTTGGAATCTGACTTTGATAAAGCGAATCGGATCATCAATATTGTGGATTCGAAAGGAAAGGGTTGCATATTTACAGAGTTTTACCCAAATCCAATTAAGTAGAAATTATTGATAACGGTAAAATGAGAAGACGAACGCTGGCGGGTCATATTATCAGAAACGTTTTGCTTTTCTGTATTGGAATATTTGTGATCATTTTCTCAATTTACTACTACTACATACGCAATACCATCCAGGAAACTACCCGTGAAAATGCAATCTTCCTGGCTACCAATACTGTCAACCAAATTGACCAGGTTCTATTTCCGATCGAAAAAATTACGGAGGTCATAGCCCGGATGCTGGAATCATCCTCTTTTACGGAAGATTCTCTTATCCCATTTTTAAAATCGGTGGTAAAAAGCAACAACACTGTTTTCGCCTCTGCCATTGCCTATGAGCCAAGGTTCTTTCCCCGAAGAGGTCTTTATTATGCTCCATATGTTTTCAGAAAGGGAGATTCCATCAGTTCCACCTTTTTAGGTAGTGAGACCTATGATTACTTTTTTATGGATTGGTACCAAATACCAAAGATGACCCGGACGCCATACTGGTCCGAGCCCTATTTTGACGAAGGTGGTGGTGGTGTCTTGATGACAACTTACTCGGTTCCGTTTTATACAATTAGGGAAGGTAAAAGGGTTTTTTCTGGAATTGTAACCATCGATGTTTCATTGGAATTTCTCACTAAAATAATGTCATCTGTCAAGATTCTAGAAACTGGATATGCTTTTCTCATTTCGCGCAATGGCGTAATCATTACACATCCAAACAATAATTACGTCATGAACCATAGCATATTTACCATTGCCAAGGAGAACAAACAGCCCGGCATGCGGGAGGTCGGAAGGAAGATGGTTCGTGGGGAAAGTAATTTTACATCGGCAGACTTTAAGAGCAAGTATCATCCCGGTAAACTGTGGATCAACTACAAGGCATTGGCATCGAGTCACTGGTCGATAGGCGTTATCTATCCTGAAAATGAGATGTTGGCCTCTCTCCGCAGGATCAATCTTATTTTGATTGTTCTGGTTGTGTTTGGGTTATCACTACTTTCAATTTTCATTGTTAAGATAATCCAAAGTATCACTGATCCCCTCAAACATTTGACTGACTCTGCCAGGCTGATTGCAGCAGGCAATTTTAATATTAAACTGCCTGATATTAAGACACATGACGAAATGGAGGAGCTCCGCAACTCTTTTACTTTCATGCAAAAGGAGTTGGCTGAATATATTGTTACACTGAAAGATACCACAACAGCCAAGGAGAAGATCGAGAGTGAACTTCGCATCGCGCGTGAGATTCAAATGGCAATGATTCCCCATATTTTTCCTCCCTTCCCCGATTTGCAGCAGATCGATGTGTATGCCATCCTAAAATCGGCAAAAGAGGTGGGAGGCGATCTGTATGATTTCTTTGTGATTGACGGGAATAAATTTTGTTTCGCGATTGGTGACGTTTCGGGCAAAGGAGTCCCGGCTTCCCTGTTTATGGCGGTAACCCGAACCTTGGTCCGTTCAATTTCGGACAAAGAGGTTTCTCCATCCATTATCGTGAGTAGCCTCAATAAGTCGCTCTCCGACAACAATGAAAGTTGCATGTTTGTTACATTCTTTCTGGGTGTTCTGAATTTGGACAATGGAGAATTGAAGTACTCGAATGCAGGCCATAATCCACCTGTAATCATCCGCAAAAATGGAGAGGTGGCCATGTTCGAGAAAACCAACTATATCCCGGTAGGGTTATATGAGAATTATGAATATGGGGAATCTTCCCTTCAGTTGAAATTCGGAGATAAGGTTTTTCTCTATACCGATGGTGTTAGTGAAGCAGAAAATGCTGATAATATTTTATTTGGAGAGGACAATATCTTGAAGATAATTTGTGAAAACAGTGGTTCAACCCCCCGCGATTTAATTCAAAAAATAGAAGTAGGAGTCTCAGACCATGTCAAAGGATATATGCAGTCTGATGATATAACCATGATGACAATCGTTTACAATGAATAGGTATACTTCAGGTACATTTTTAAGCGTTGAAAACAGGTTGGATGAATTAACCAGGATTGCTTCTTTTCTGTATGATCTGGGTGTGAAATGGGCTTTAAATGAAGGGCTTGTAAATTCGCTGAACCTTGTATTGGAAGAGGCGATCTCAAATATAATTTTGTATGGGTATAAAGACAGAGAAATACACACCATTGAGATTTATTTTAGAAAATCGGAAAATGAAATCTTGATCACCATTAAAGACGATGGAATAGCCTACAACCCTACTTTAAGAGCTGATCCTGATGTCTCCTTGTCTGTTGAAGATAGGCCGGTAGGGGGTTTGGGAGTATTCCTGATGAAAAAATTGATGGATGGTGTTGAATACCAATGGGAAGGTGGCAGGAATATTTTAGACCTCAGAAAAAAAATAGACTGAAAAACAAAACGATAATCAGATGAATGTAAAAATTGAAAAGGCAGAAGAATACGCATTCGTTTGTGTTGAAGGGCGCGTAGACACTACCAATGCAAATGAATTTGAAAATTCTATGTTGCAGGTTATAGCCGATGGCTATACAAAAATTGTTCTGGACTGCTCCGGACTGAATTACATCAGCAGTTCAGGTTTGAGGGTGTTTTTGATTGTCCAAAAGAAGTTGACGGCGATAAAAGGTCAATTAAGGTTGTGTGGCCTTCAGCATGGAATCGTGGAGATTTTTGATATTTCAGGCTTTACGTCGATATTTTCAATTTTCCCAGATAAGGAGACAGCCACTAAATATTAAATATCAATCAGATGGAACAAAATCTCGATTCTGCCCTGCAATTGTTAACAAAACAGGCGGATCTCATATGTCACGGTAACTATGACAATACTGACGAGATTTATCAATTCGCCAGTCCGGAAAAATATCCTGAAAGTCTCGTAAATTTTGTTGAAGCTTTCGGTTTTATGACGGTAAAATTGGAAGCGCGTGAGATGCATCTTGAAAAAACAATCGAAGAATTGAAAATCAAGAACATTCAGTTGGAGGAGTCTATCACACGCCATAACCACCTCAACTTCGTATTTATGAATACGGTTGTCTTGTTGAGTTTCTTTTCGTTCGTTTTAGCGCTTCTTAAAACTCAATCCGATACAGTATCCAAAATTGCGACCACTTTTGTTGTGTCCCGGATCATTGAATTTGCCATTCTGGCCTCATCCATCATGTTGATCATAAAAAGCAAACTTCCGCTTTCAAATTTTGGGCTTACCTTGAAAAACTGGCCCAGAGCAGTAAAAGAGTCTCTTTATGCGACAGTTTTGGCCATATTTTGCTGTACATTGTTAAAAGTGCTGATGGTCCAATTGAATTTTTCTGATAATAATTATATCATCCGTTTCAGTAACATTGAGTGGAGCTTTGCTTTTTATATTATTGTTGCACCCTTGCAGGAATTTTTGGGACGAGGGGTCGTTCAGGGGACATTGCAACGAATTGTGCCTGGAAAGTATGGCTGGTTGATTGCCATTGTGTTAACCTCGCTGGTATTTGGCACGCTTCACCTTTACATCTCACCTTCGTTTGCTTTTGCCAGTATGGTTGGCAGTTTTCTTTGGGGATGGCTTTACCTCCGACATGACACGATCGTCGGAGTGAGTCTTTCCCACTTTTTAATTGGGATCTGGATGGGAGTGCTTGGATTCTTTATATAAGTTTGATTCTAGCAGTATTGACTGATAAGCAATTTTGCAACTGACTCGTCAAAGAGTTCCCTCTTCTGAACCCTATCAAAGGTGTCTATCAGATCATGGTAACGTACTCGTTTTTTTGCTTCATCCTGTAGATCCTCAACTATTTGCCCCCGGTGCATCATCACAATGCGATCGGAAAGATCGACTGCCTGCTGCATGGAGTGTGTCACCATTAAAGCCGTAAGTTTCTCCTGATCAATAATTTGCCTTGTTAATTCCGCTATTTTCGCTGCGCTTTTCGGGTCAAGTGCTGCGGTATGTTCATCCAATAATAACAATTTGGGTTTCAACCAGGTGGCCATCAACAAGGTAAGGGCCTGCCTTTGTCCGCCCGACAAGGTGCCGATCGGATTGTCAAGCCGTTCTTCCAGTCCCATTTTCAACATCCTGACCCGATCTGCGATTTCTTCTTTCACTTTGGATGTTACCGCGATCCTTAACGGACGTGACTCTCCACGCCTCATGGCCATCACAATGTTTTCCGCAATGCTCATCTCTGCGGCTGTGCCTGCAAAAGGATTTTGAAAAACCCTTCCGATAAGCCTGGCACGCGCGTATTCCGGCCATTGGTCAATTTGGTTGTTCGCGAGGACGATTGACCCGGAATCCGGGATAAAGGTCCCGGCAATGGCATTGAGCAAGGTACTTTTGCCTGATCCATTGGTTCCGATCACCGCAGTAAAACTACCCTCTTTTATTGTCAGGCTTATGTTTTTCAGGGCTTTAACCTCGTTGACTGTGAAAGGGAAGAAAGTTTTGGAAAGGCCATGTACTTTAAGCATGATTTGATCTTCTTAAAATATTTTTGGTAAAAGTTTTGAATAGATAAGGTGCTACAAGGGCAACAAAAACAAACAAGGCAGTCACCAACTTCAGGTCGTTGGGATTCAATCCCCATCTTAAAGCAATGGCAATCAGTAATCTGAAAAGGATGGTTCCCAGGATAGCGCCGGTGATGGTTATTCCAATCCCTGATCGACCAACCAGGGCCTCCCCGATGATGATGCTGGCCAAACCCCAAACCATCATGCCGATGCCCATCTGAACATCAGCAAATCCCTGGTATTGCGCGAGTAAAGCTCCGGAAAGGGCCACGAGACCATTGGAGAGTGCCAGACTGAAAACAATCATGGAGTTATTGTTAACACCTTGCGCACGAACCATTTGTGGATTATTTCCTGTTGCCCTTAAAGCTGTTCCAAAATGTGTTAGTAAAAAGCGATGGAGAACCACGGCGATGATGATACAAAAAACCAAACTGGCACAAAAGAATGCGAGGTCTGAAACAGGGACTGACCATCCGAGAATTAGTAGGTTCTTGCTTCCATCAGTGACCTGAAGTATTAAATTTCTTGTGCCTTCCGATACAGTTTTGGTGTCGAGGAGTGGGATGTTGCTTCTTCCCATAATTCTCAAATTGATAGAATAGAGTGCTGTCATCACCAGAATTCCAGCAAGTATTTCTTGTATTTTAAATTTCGTATGTAGAATTCCAGTTATAGAACCGGCAACAGCCCCTGCTAAAAATGCCATTGCAATGGCCAGCCAGGGAGACCATCCAGCCATGATCAGAACAGCGGATAGGGATGCTCCCAAGGTGATCGATCCATCCACTGTGATATCAGTGAATTTGATCATACGGAAACTGATCAGCATACCCAATGATAGCAATGAGAGGATAAGCCCTATTGTAAAGGCACCGATTATTAAATTCATAGTAAAACCTCCATATTGGTTATGGGTGCATACCAGCATGCCCCCCTGATGAATGAACTTTCTCCAAGTCCCTGAACCGGACGGTTGTCTTCGATCAAGTGCATCAGCGCCAGGGGAGGAGAACCGGCAAAGAAAATGTCAGTTTGATGTTTTAAATCAATATTGCCATTTGGTATGGGTTGGTATGGAAATACCGCAGCATGCATGTGAATAGCCAAATCCGGATGAGAGGTCAGTGGCTTAAGCAAACTGAAATTTTTTAATTCCAATGCATTGGCAACTACACCAAACAAAAGTGCCTGAGCC
>JBBIUJ010000269.1:0-5900 GCA_037440345.1 Prolixibacter sp. | reverse complement strand
GCAATATTGGCTTTGGAATTGGCATGATACGGACAAATGGTGGAGGTCACTTTGTAGTCCGTGTATTTGCTGTCGAACATGCAAAAACCGTCGTGGTGCTTGGTGGTGAAAACGACGTATTTCATGCCGGCTTCTTTGGCGGCTGCCGCCCATTTTACAGGATCAAACGCCGATGGATTGAAGCTCTTCTGAAGCGCCTCATACTCTTTTTTGTAGGTAAAATAGTCTCTGGGATTTTCCCCCTTTTCGCGTTTGCACCATCCCTCATCTTCAGGACAAAGCGACCAGGATTCTACGATACCCCACTGGCTGTAAGTGCCCCAATGCATCAGGAGACCAAATTTCAGGTTTTGCCATTCGGCCAGTTTCTTCAATACAAGCGGGTCATTTTCAGGAACATACCTTTCGTCTTCATAGGCAGCCTGACCAAAAGTAAGTGCTCCGCCAAGAACAAATAAGAGCAAAAAAAGGATCAATTTTCTCATAATGAAGTAATTATAGAGACAGTTTAAATTCTTCAGCAAATGATCGTAAACCACTAATTTGGCTGCCTGGGAGAACTTTTCACACTCAACCGGACTGTTACCGGCCGATGATCAGAAGCAACAGATTGAGGTTCCACCCTGGATTCCAACACATTTACATCGTATTTTTTATCTTTTTGATACAAAATGAAGTCAATGCATCTGTTTGGTTCGTTGGCTGGGAAGGTTAAATCCTGTTGATTGTTTAGTACCGTCCACTTTTTCTCCAGATTTATCAACTCTTCCGAGCCGGGTTCCGTATTCAGATCACCGGCCACAAATACCGGTTTCTGGTATTGGTTGGCCACAACATTTATGATTTCTACCGACAAAAGCCTATCTTCTTTTGTCAGAGACAGATGCGTGCAAAAAACTACAAAATCCTGCAATTCAGCAATCAATAAACTTCGCTTTTCTTCCCTCCCAGGCAAGGGGACTTTTTTCAAGGAAAGAGGCTTCTCTTTTGTAAGTATTCCAATACCATACTTCCCTCCCTGAAAATCGATGGATGCACTGTAACCAGGAAACATTTTTGTGTCTGCTGCAAGTTCATTCAACACTACAATTCCTTTACTTCGGGTTGTGGCGCTATCCAGTTCCTGAATGGCGATAACATCAGCATGCGAATGAGTTATAATATCTGCAATTCGCTTATAATCAGTAATTTTATCAAGTCCAACGCAATTTCTCACATTGTAACTCATAATTTTGACGGTCACAGGTCGATCGTCGTGTGGTTTACCCTTGTTCGAAGCTATCAAATCACTCCCCCAAAAGGAGAAAGAACAAATCATCAGAGCGAAAAAGTAGTTTCGCATATTCAATTATTTAGCTATTCCGGGCGCTCTCCTATTTTTGCCTGGGGCGCCGGTCAGATCGTCGCCAAGATCTTCGCGGGCTTCGTCAGCAATTTTTTTCAGTTCGGCAACTACATCCGGATAGAATTCCTTGACATCGTACTGTTCACCAGGATCGCGGCGCATGTCGAACAGGGCTTCCTCAAACTGGAAGTTATCATTGGTCCCACCGGGAAATCCGTCCTTGCCGGGGGCAAAACCATGGTACGACCGCCCCGGATGGGCCAGTACAAGTTTCCAGTTCCCCTTCCGGACACCTTCGAGGCTGTTTTTCCGGTAGTAATAGAGGAATGATTCTCGCGGATTGGCGTTTGGGTCACCCAGCAGCAACGGCAGAATGTTGACCCCGTCTATCTTTTTCGCCGGAAGTCCGGAATTGGTGATGGTTGCAAAGGTCGGGAGCAAGTCAATGGTCGAAGCCAGCTTGTTGCAGATGGTTCCTTCCTGGATATGGCCCGGCCATTTCATGATGCAGGGCTCCCTTTGTCCGCCTTCCGTACTGGAACCCTTGCCTTCGCGCAAGCCGCCGGCCGACCCGGCATGGTTGCCAAAGTTCAGCCATGGTCCGTTATCCGAAGTAAAAACCACCAGTGTGTTCTTTGTCAGTCCGTTTTGCTCAAGGGCTTTCAGCACTTCACCGACCGACCAGTCAATCTCCTCGATCACATCGCCAAACAAACCCTGTTGGCTCTTGCCTTTGAATTTAGGAGAAACGGCCAACGGGACATGGCACATGGAATGGGCCAGGTAGATAAAGAAGGGATTCTTCCTGTTTTCGGTGATGAATCTGACAGCCCTTTCGGTATAGAGCGTTGTCAATTCTGACTGATCATCCAGGGTTTTCATCTCCCTTATTTTTTCATTGCCCTCAATCAAAGGCAGAGGCGGATAACCGAACTTCCTGCTTTTGCTCTCTTTGGTGATAGGGGTTCCGTCATAATTGACAGGCCACATATCGTTGGAATAGGGAAGTCCGAAATATTCGTCAAATCCTTGTTGCAACGGAAGAAACTCTTTCAGGCAGCCAAGGTGCCACTTTCCGATGGCGATACTTTTGTAGTGTTGAGCTTTCAGTATCTCAGGAATGGTCTCCTCATCCGGGTTCAACCCGATTTTACTGTCGGGCATCAGGGCGCCGGAGATGCCGACCCGGTTGGGATAGCAGCCGGTCATGATGCCGGCACGGGAGGCGCTGCAGACGGCCTGCGCGGAGACGAAATTGATAAAGCGGACTCCTTGCGAAGCCATCTTGTCGAGATTGGGAGTCGTGTAACCGGTTGCACCATAGCTTCCCAGGTCACCATAACCCATGTCGTCGATAAAAATAAGGACAATATTTACTGGTCTGGGTTTGGGAGTCCCAATAGCTGAAAAGCTGGCTACCGTGGCAGCCAGGGTAGCGGTATAACGCACAACAGGATTCATATCTGTTTGAATTGATGGTAAATGTAAAGTTATAAAAAAAGGGCAAGAGCAGCATTAATCCGGGAAATTGGATGAATTCAGTACATTGGCGGGTTTGACAACGGTGAATACCTTTGTTATTGACTAATGGCAGGGAACTACAACACCCGCTTCGAACTTCCGTCGTCAGTTATTCGCCTTGCCGGCATATGAAAAAAAAATCAGGATAACTGTTTTGTTCTCCTGATTTTTTAGTGATCATTACAATTCTGATCTATTCGTGGGGTTAGGCAACAACATCCACCGGAATATCTTTATTAACATTTTTACTACCTACTAAAGCGTAGAACAACAAGTATGCAAGGCATATAAATATCACCCAATAACTTGATGCATAAGTAGTAAGGTCAGCAATCTTACCCTGAATGAGCGGCAATATCCCTCCGCCGCAAACCATCACCATAAAGATACCTGATGCCGCTTCAGTATATTTACCCAATCCTTCAACGGCCAGGTTAAAGATACCACCCCACATGACCGAGGTACACAATCCGCAAAAGATCAGGAACATGATTCCAATTGGCACATTGGCAAGGCCAAATGAGATATTGGATTGAAATACCGGCATACTAACGGTGGTTGAAACTGGCAAAAAGATTGCCAATGCAACAAATACCAAACCAAGTATAGACACCGTTGAAAGCATGGCCTTGCTTGTGAATCTCGAAGCAAAGGAAGCGCCCAAAATACGGCCTATCATCATCAGGAACCAATAAGTTCCAACGACAGAACCTGCAACTGTGGCATTGATCTGCAAACCGCCATTGGCTACATCAGAAGTCATGAATAGGTTGGCAGTACTCGGTATACCAATTTCAATTCCAACATATACAAATATGGCAATTGCCCCAAAAATAAAATGGCGGAAAGAAAGCGGACTATGTTCATGTTTGACTTTTGATTTACCTACCAAACGGGGTTCTGGAATATTCATGATATAAAGAACAAAGAAAACGATGGCAAAGATTCCCATTGCCATGAAAAGCGCTGGATTTGCCTTGTCGATTGTGCGCTCTGCAGCATTTGCTCCCATCAGGTAACCTACCAAAACTGGAACAATTGTTGCGGCAACTGAGTTTAAAGATCCTCCCGTCTGAATAAGCTGATTACCTTTTTTGCCACCGCCTCCAAGGGTGTTCAACATCGGATTAACAACCGTATTTAGCATACACATTGAGAATCCGGAAATGAACGCACCAGTAAGGTAGATCACGAAACTACCGAGCTGACCTGAAAGGTATTGAACCGCAACACCAGTGAACCCAACTACAACTGCAATTAACGCGGTCTTTTTATAACCAATCCGTTCGAGCAACATTCCGGCAGGAATACCCATGAAGGCATAGGCGATAAAATTTGCGAAAAAGCCTAACTGGGACAAGAAGTTGGATGCCCCGAATTGTTTTGCGACAATTACACCCATCGGACTTGGAAGCCCGGTCACGAATGCAATCATAAAGAAAAGGGCGAACATCATTGCAATGGGCAATGCATAATTTTTGGTTTGTGTCATAATGTAATTTGTTTGGGATAATTAGTTTAATAATTTTTATAGCGGATAAATGGCTTGAAAAATAGTCATTTTTTAGAATATCTTTTTACCTCCATCGCCAATTTCAGCAACGTAGAATACTGGCGTCAATCCGGTTTTTTCCTTGTATTTTTTGCCAACCCGGGAAATGAATGTATCCACCGCTTCATCCTTGACGAGACTTACCGTGCATCCGCCGAAGCCGCCACCTGTCATTCTGGTGCCAATGACCCCTTCAATTTTGCGTCCCTCTTCCACCATGGTATCCAGTTCCAATCCGGTTACTTCATAATCATCGCGCAGTGAATCGTGCGATCCGTTCATGAGTTCTCCGAATTTTCCCAGATGATTGGCTTTTAATGCTTTAACTGCATCTTCCGTACGTTTGATTTCGCTTACCACGTGGCGGGCTCTCCTGCGAACCGTGTCATTTTCAATCTTATCTTCCACTTTCAGGAAATCCTCCCAGGAAAGTTCCCCCAATGCAGAGATATTCTTGAATGGCTGTATTGCTTTCACGGCAGCTTTACATTCGGCTACCCTTTCGTTGTATTTTCCGGAGTCGAGTTTATGTGGACTATTGGTATTGCTGATGACGATTTTGACACCATCCAGTACAACAGGAACCAGGTCATAAGCCAAAGTATCACAATTGAGGAAAACGGCATGATCTTTTTCACCCATTGCGGAGACAAACTGATCCATGATGCCGCAATTCACGAGAGCATATTCATGTTCGGCTTTCTGTCCCATCAGGGCCAGTTCCACTTTGCCGATGCCAAATCCATACTGATCGTTGATCATTACACCGGTCACAACCTCCAATGCTGCTGAGGATGAGAGTCCTGCGCCTGTCGGGACATCACCATAGAAAAGCAGGTCAGCCCCATCATCGAATGTGAGGCCTTTCTTCATGAACTGTGCAAAGACCCCGATCGGATAATTGACCCACTCTTTACCAATCGCCTTGTTAAGATCCTCCACTTTTACCTCTGCCACAAAAGGCAAGTCCAGGGAGGCAAACCTCACCGTTTTACGTTTCGTTTTTCTTACCAGGAGATAAATCCCAAAACTAAGGGCACAAGGGAAAACGAATCCACCGTTGTAATCGGTATGTTCTCCAATCAGGTTGACCCGGCCAGGAGAGAAGTAACCACTGATCTCTCCTTCTCCATACTTCTCAATAAACTTTGATTTAAGCTGTTCGATCGTCATGTTTTATTCAATTAATTTGATTATGGCTGATTTGGAAAACAAATATAAACTAATAAAAGGATAAAGGAAAAAGTAAAAAGGATAAAGTGGAATTTGTGCAAGGATAGGCTTTTATTGCTTTGAACTACAACGCTTCATTCCCGATCGCAGCGTTCTTCACTTTATCCTTTTCCCTTTATCCTTTATCCTTTATCCTTTTCCCTTTATCCTTTTTTAATAAGTAAGCCCCGGCTCAAATTCATGAACCGGGGCTTGGTTTAACAGGGCGGCGACCTACTCTCCCACTTTACGCAGTACCATTGGCGCTGA
>JBBIUJ010000268.1:0-5981 GCA_037440345.1 Prolixibacter sp. | reverse complement strand
CCTCTTTGGCGGCAGACTTCATCTTTCCGTGCACCATGCTGATACGGTATTCGGGTAGTGGGAAGGCGATCCTTAATTGTTCAAATCCCTCCTCGAGATTCTTAAAATCGAGTTTCTCCGACTCCTTGATCAACGGGAAGACGATGTAAATCTGACGTCCCAGGGCAATCTCCTTCCTGATAAACTGATTCAGTTCGACCCGATGGTTATCGTAATAATGAAAGGTGCGAATCGGCTTTCTTCCGGGTGGAAGTTCATCGATCACAGACACATCCAGATCGCCATAAACTGTCATTGCCAGCGTGCGGGGAATGGGAGTAGCCGTCATCACCAGAATATGGGGCGGAATGAAATTTTTGCGCCACAATTTGGCGCGCTGCATTACCCCGAAGCGGTGTTGTTCGTCGATCACCACCATGCCGAGATTTTTGAACTCGACAATGTCTTCGAGCAGTGCATGGGTACCTATCAACAGGTTCAGTGAGCCATCCAGCAGTTCCTTGTGAATGATGAGTCGCTCAGATTTTTTTGTGGAGCCCGTGAGTAACCGAACATTGACAGGCAGGTCGCCTATCAGTTTCATCACCGATTGGTGGTGCTGCATGGCCAGGATCTCTGTCGGCGCCATCATGCACGACTGAAATCCGTTGTCCATGGCAATCAGGGAGATCATGAGGGCCACCATGGTCTTACCGCTGCCAACATCGCCCTGCAAAAGACGGTTCATCTGTTTTCCCGCCAGGGTATCTTTCCGGATCTCCTTGATCACCCGTTTCTGTGCCACGGTCAGTTCGAAAGGAAGGTGATGGTGAAAGAAATCGTTGAAATGGTTTCCTACCTCTTTGAAAATGTGCCCCTTGAATTTGTTCTGCCGTTCATGTTTCAGATGCAGTAACTTGAGCTGGATGTAAAACAACTCTTCGAATTTCAGCCGCATTTCTGCTCTCCGCAAGGTGGCAGGGTCTATTGGGAAATGGATATTGACCAGTGCCGTTTCGAGCGGCATCAGTTTTAACTGGTCGATGAGCCAGCCGGGCAGGGTCTCTTTTATTTTTCCTTTGCAAAGTTGGAGGGCGGTATATTGAAATTTCTGAATCGATTTGGAGACGAGAAAATTGCTTTTCATCTTCTCGCTGGTGTTGTAGAAAGGCTGAATGTATCCCTCCTTCTTTTCGGTCTCAGCGACCACCTCCTCCAATTCGGGATGAACCAGTTTCCATTTGTTATTGAACTCCGTTGGTTTTCCAAAAATAACATAGGGGAAGTTCATCTTTAGCGTGGCTTTGACAAATTTGATGCCCCTGAACCAAACCAGTTCCATGTGGTTCTCGCCGTCGTAGAAATTGGCAACCATGCGTTGCGAACGCCCCTCTCCAATGGTTTCAAGCGATGTGATCACTCCTTTAATCTGTATGAATGGAAGGGTTTCGTTGATCTCCCGAATTTTGTAAAATTTTGTCCGGTCGATGTATTTGTAGGGGAAGTAATAGATCAACTCGGCCACCGTGGTGATCTTCAGCTCCTGGGTAAGGATAGCTGCTCTTTTGGGGCCGACCCCCGGAAGGAATTTGATCTCCTGTTCTAACATAAGAAGTGACTAGAGTGAGCTAAAGTGACTAGAGTGACTAAAGTGAACTAAAGTTATGTTACAATTGATAAAGTTTCGTTTAGCAAAAATAGCTATTTTCGATGAAGCGAAATACTTTAGTCACTCTAGTCACTTTAGTTCACTCTAGTCACTTCTCTCATGAAATACAGCACCCGAAAGAAGCTCGTTTACCTCTTCACAGCCCGGCACAGGAGAGGCCATGGAATTCATTCACCCTTTCTTTTCAGGCTAATTACTGAGGTGATAGAAAGCAAAGGGAATTATTCTGCCTGGCCTGTTTTGAAGGCAGCCGAAGAAAATGTTCGGAATACGCTAAGGATGGTAGATGCGGCTTCCTATCGAAAATTGTATGAAACGGGAAAGGGTTCTGATTGCAATGTCAACAAGAGACTTCACCTGTTGCCCGGGAAGTTTGACCGTTTAATATTCAGGCTTGTAAACGAGTTTCAGCCGCACTCGCTCTCTTTTTACGGATCTACTTTTGGCGTTACTCTTTTGGCTATGGCGCTTGCCGATCGCAGGATCAGGCTGGAGGCGCAGGTAGAAAAAGATCATTACAGGTCGTTTTGCCGCAGATTGATTGAGGTTTATGAAGTTGATAATATTGATTTGGCCGGCGCCGGCAATCTGACAGCCCCTGATTTTGTTGTGGTTCAGAGCCCGCTTGATCCTGAAGTGTGCATCCGGCTGCTTGCGCAAATAGTGGCAAACCCATATGATGGTGTGATAGTTTTGTGTGGCATTCATGCCTCAGCCGAAATGGAAGCAGTGTGGAAAAGTTTTCAAAAGGAGCAGCAGGTAAGGATTTCGCTCGATCTTTTTGAGATCGGGATTTTTATCTGCAAAAAGGGATTGCAAAAGGAGGATTTTGTGCTGAGATTCTGAAATTTTACGGACCTTCAAGGTTTTGGAAACCTTGAAGGTCTAAATAATTTACGTTAAGTTTGTAATGCTAAAATACTGCTGATGGAAAATGTGATCAGGTTAAAGGATATTGTTAAGAATTATCAGGTTGGTACACAGGTTGTAAGGGCATTGCGAAAAGTGTCGCTCGATATTGTCCGCGGTGAATATGTTGCCATCATGGGGGCATCGGGATCAGGGAAATCTACCCTGATGAACATCATCGGATGCCTGGATACCCCCACATCCGGTAATTACCGGTTGAACGACAAAGATGTGAGCCTCCTGGACGACGACCGTCTGGCCGAAATCCGCAATACAGAAATTGGTTTCGTTTTTCAAACCTTCAACCTTTTACCAAGATATTCTGCCCTCGAAAATGTGATGCTGCCTTTGGTTTATGCCGGGGTCGGTAAAGCTAAGCGGGAGGCGGTCGCTACAGGGCAGCTTGTAAATGTTGGTCTGGAGGACCGCATGGAGCACAAACCCAACGAACTGTCAGGTGGTCAGCGGCAACGTGTGGCTGTGGCCCGTGCCCTTGTAAATACACCTTCCATTCTCCTGGCCGATGAACCTACCGGGAACCTGGACTCCAAAACCTCCGAAGAGATCATGAAGCTCTTTGCAGATATCCACGCAAAAGGGAACACCATTATCCTGGTTACACACGAGGAGGATATTGCCCGTCATGCCTATCGGATCATCAAATTAAAAGACGGAGTCATTGAAATGGATTATGTGAACCCAAATCCGATTTATTGACGTAGAAGAAGGAATGAGAGTATATACCAAAACAGGTGATGACGGGACTTCCGGATTGATTGGAGGTACGAGGGTGGAGAAGTATGACCTGCGTCTCGAATCATACGGAACGGTTGATGAATTGAACAGTTGGATCGGACTTATCTGCTCACAGAAAATTGATTGGGCTTCCAGGGATCTTTTGATTTCCGTGCAAAACAATCTTTTCGTGATTGGAGCCAGGTTGGCCACCGACCTTTCCAAGACAGATCTTTCGGCGAAACTGCCGTTCAAACAGGAAGAGATTGCGAAACTGGAGAAGGAGATGGACCGTATTCTGGATCTTTTGCCGCCGATGGAGCATTTTATACTTCCTGGAGGGAGTAATCTTATATCGTATTGTCACCTTGCACGAACGGTTTGCAGAAGGGCGGAACGAAGGGTTTGTCAGTTGTCAAAAGAGGTTCCCATTCCAGCCGAATTGATACAGTACCTCAACCGACTCTCGGACTATTTGTTTGTGCTTTCCCGGAAAGTAGCTGTAGATGAAGGTGTTGACGAGATTCAGTGGGTGCCGTAAAATTTATGCCTTTTAATTTTTATTCTCGTAAAAAAATAGTAACATCGCAAAACCGTTGAACAATAATCTAAATTAATATAATATGTATTGGACACTGGAATTGGCTTCAAAATTGGAAGACGCACCCTGGCCTGCAACGAAAGATGAATTGATCGATTTTGCCATCCGTTCGGGAGCTCCGCTGGAGGTAATTGAAAATCTTCAGGAGATGGAGGATGAGGGTGAAATTTACGAATCTATTGAAGATATTTGGCCGGATTACCCAAGCAAGGACGATTTTTTCTTCAACGAAGACGAATATTAGTAATTGGCGTTCTGCTTACTTTTTAGATGCAGGTTTCTTTTCGGGGCCTGCAATTTTTTTGCGTTTTTCGTCGAGTGGATAGAGGTCGAATCGGGATTTGGGCTTCTCACTTTCCCGCCAGCTAAATCCCTTTAGGACCGTCTCTTCTGAAGTCAGATCTTTCATTGGTGTCAGTTTACCCTCCGGTTTAGGGAAAAAAGCAATACTGTCAATCTTGCTTTTCAGGAGGTAAACATTGATCTTGCTGCTCTCCATTTTACTCATCCCCGAATAGTGGTCCTTGTTTTTCAGATAGTAGAGGGTAATGGCATTTCCATTGACTTCGATGGTTTTCAACTCATTTTTGACGATATATCCGATCAGTACCTTTCCTGAAATCTGGTTGAATTTGATGGAGTCTTCACGCGAGATGATAAAGCCATTGTTGTCGAGTCTGGCAATATCTGGTCCAGGTATATGCGGACGATATTCAATTTTTTCGGCCGAGAGTTGATGAACATCCGACCACAAAACAGGATCCATATAAAGTCTCATCACTGAATCTTTCATCTGGTAGGAGAGGGAATCGCAGATTCCCTGCAAATCCTTTTTGTAAAACCGCACCCTGTGATAAGCCATGAATATCTTTTGATCCTTCTTATCCTTCGCTTTTATTGTATCGGATGTCGCCGAAACCGAATCCTTGAGGGCGGTTTTGATGTTTAACAAAGCCTCCTTCGCTCCAGGAAGTTTGACCGTATCTGCTACCGCGGACAGAGAATCAATGATTGCCGGGAGTTTCTTTATCTCTTGCAAGACTGTAGATTTTAAGCTGTCAATCCTGGGGGCAAGTGTGTCTTTTACAACTGCAATCAGACCGGTCATCTCCTTGGTTTTAACGGCGGGCGCTGCAACCGGAACCACTTTGGTACCTGCGGATTTCTTCGGAACCAGTTCTTCCCTGACCAACTTTTTTACTGCCACTATTTTAGAAAGGTCAGGAATGGATTTGAGTGTGTCGGCGTGAAGGAAGAGAGTGTCTTTGCGCGAGAATTGCATAAAAACGGCGGAGTCGGTTACGAAAGCAATTTTGGTTTTTTCGTTGTAAGTTCCTCTCCTGCCGGTGATCGCCACGTGGTTGGTAGTATCCGACAGAAGTACCCTGCTTCGCGCCCTGCCGGTACCTGAATCCCTTGAATAAAAAAGGGTATCTCCCTGTAACGACTGCTCCTTGCCAATGATTTTAGAGGCTTTGTAAAGTTCAGCGATATTTGTTCGGGTATCGTACCATCCTTTTTCAGAATAGAGCGTACCTTGTTTGGTGGTTCCGACGATGTGCGTTGGTCCAACGATAATGACCCTTTCCATCTTGCTGTTGTACTTGAGGGTATCGGATGTCAGGATAAAATCCTTGTTGGTCACTTTTACTGAATCTTTGAAGAAGAACATGTCGTCGTTGGCATAATAACGGCCAATTTTGCTAACCAGCACATTGGCTGTGTCCACTATTTTACCCCCAGTGTGGTAATCGCCTACGTTTGTCCGCATGTTGTAAATCAATTCATCGGTTGTCAGCGTAATGGATTTGTTAACCAACTTGGCACTCCCTCTTACCTTGGCTATTTTGCTGTTCCCGTCATAATTGCTTTTGTCGCCATAGACATGTAGCGTATCTGCCTGAATGAAATGGACATGCCCGAACGCATCGACCTTATTGCTGTCTTTGTAGGAATAGGCGCTGTCGCAATACATGATAACATTACCATGGCTCATCTCAACGTTTCCGATCAAACGATCAGCGTTGGCGATAATTTTTCTGTCGTAAGTGTAGAGATCGGCACGAAGATCAATCTTTATCTTCTTCC
>JBBIUJ010000267.1:0-6012 GCA_037440345.1 Prolixibacter sp. | reverse complement strand
GATTGGAAAGGACAAAATATTACCCTGGTCCTCGAAAGATGTCATTGGGAAAGCCGGGTGTGGATTGACAACAGCGAAGCAGGAATGCGCAATTTCCTTGGAACGCCACACATTTACGATCTCACCGCACAACTCACGCCAGGCAAACATATCCTCACCGTTTGCATCGACAACCGTACAAAAGAGATCGATCCAGGCCTAAATTCCCATAGCATCTCTGACCACACACAAACCAATTGGAATGGCATGGTTGGTCAACTGTTTCTCGAAACAAAACCCTTGATGCATTTCGAAAATATCAAGGTTTTTCCCGATATCCAAAACAGCAAAATAAAGGCAAATTTTTCAGTGCTGAACCCTACCGGGAAAGCCGCAAAGATTAGCATTACCATGAATGTCAGAGGAGCTACTGCCACCTCCGGTAAGAGTGCCGAATTTGAGTTGGCACCGGGGGATAATCTCCTGAGTATGGATTATCCGATGGGGGTTGATGTCAAACTCTGGAGCGAATTTCATCCTGATTTGTACAATCTTACAGCCATTCTGACTGAAACGGCCTCTCATAAGACAGATACTTTTGAAACCACTTTCGGAATGAGGGAGATAAAGGCTGTGGGGAGTTCGCTTCAGATCAACGGCAAACCGCTCTTTCTGCGCGGGACTTTGGAATGTGCTATCTTCCCTAAGACAGGGTATCCACCTACAGATATCGCTGAGTGGCTTCGAATATTTGCAGTCTGTAAGTCCCATGGACTAAACCACATGCGTTTCCACTCGTGGTGTCCGCCGGAAGCCGCCTTCGAAGCAGCAGACAAGACTGGGTTTTACCTGCATGTGGAGTGCTCCTCCTGGTGCAACCAATCCACTACTCTTGGAGACGGGAAGCCGTTCGACAAATATCTTTATGAAGAGAGCCAACGAATGGTGGAGGCGTATGGTAACCATCCATCTTTTTGCATGATGGCTTATGGCAATGAACCCGGCGGGAAGAATTACAGCAAGTTCCTTGAAAATTTTGTGACTTTCTGGAAGAAGACTGACAGCCGTCGCATCTATACCTCAGGTGCAGGATGGCCCAACCTAGATGTGAATGACTACCTCAGCACCCCGGCCCCACGTATTCAGGGATGGGGAGAGGAATTGAAAAGCATCATCAACAGTAAAGCCCCAAATACCAATTACGATTGGTCTGTCAAAATCCAGACATTGAAGAAGCCAGTAGTGAGCCACGAAATCGGACAATGGTGCGTCTATCCGAACTTTCGGGAGATATCCAAATATACCGGAGTTGTCAGGGCCAAAAATTTCGAAATTTTTCAGGAGACGCTAAAGGAACATGGAATGGCACAACTGGCCGACAGTTTTTTACTCGCTTCAGGAAAACTTCAGGCGCTCTGTTACAAGGCAGATATTGAAGCGGCTTTGCGAACACCCGGGTTTGCCGGATTCCAGTTACTCGACCTGCACGATTTTCCCGGACAAGGAAGTGCGCTGGTTGGCGTACTGGATCCTTTCTGGGATGAGAAGGGATACATTTCACCCAAAGAATACAGCCAATTCTGCAACTCAACAGTGCCGCTTGCCCGAATGAATAAATGCATTTTTACCAACAACGAAGTTTTCGAAACCAGCATTGAAGTTGCTCATTATGGCGATGCCCCGCTACTCTCATGTACCCCTGAGTGGAAGATAAAAGATGTTACCGGAAAGGTGGTTAAATCGGGCAAGTTTAGTAAAACCGACATTGCTCTGGGCAACTGCATCCCTCTGGGGAGAATTTCTCTTCCTCTTTCATTCCAGACAAAAGCCGCAAAACTAAACCTGGAAGTTGCTATCAACTCCTTTACCAACAAATGGGACTTCTGGGTCTATCCTGCAAAAACAGAGATTATAACAGATCAGAGTAAGCTCATGATTTGCAGTACACTTGATCAATCAGCCCGGAAGTTTCTCGATCAGGGCGGTTCTATTCTTCTTACACTGAAAAAGGGGACTTTAAAACCCGAATATGGAGGGAAAATTGCCATAGGTTTTTCCAGTATATTTTGGAACACTGCCTGGACGAGAGGCCAGGCGCCCCACACGCTTGGAATCTTGTGTAATCCCAAACATCCGGCTTTGGCTGAATTTCCGACTGAATACTACAGCAACTGGGAATGGTGGGATGCCATGAGTCATTCTTCAGCCATCAATCTGACGAACTTCCCGGATAACATCAAACCGATAGTCAGGGTAATTGACGACTGGTTTACCAACCGACCCATTGCGCTTCTTTTCGAGGCCAAGGTTGGGAAAGGAAAGATACTCGTCTCGGGGATCGACCTGATAACAGACCTGGGAAAACGCCCTGAGGCCCAACAACTTCTCTTCAGTTTGCAAAAATATATGACAGGAAAACGGTTTCAACCTTCCTCTTCAATTGAGGCCAGCCTTCTCAGGAATTTGACAACCAATTAACTGATCCATCACTAAATATACCATGAGAAATTTACTTCGCTATCTTCTTTTCCTGTTTATCTGTGTCTTTATGATGTCAGCCGCCTCGATAACCCTTGGGGCATCCAAAGACAATACTACAAATGGCAGGGAAATTTATACTCCTGCGCCTAAAGCTGAACCTCGCATCAACGGACCGTTGATTTACGGATGCCGTCCTGGCCATCCGTTCCTTTACAGGATACCTTGTCAGGGAGAACGCCCCATCAGCTTTGATGCAAAAGGGCTTCCCAAAGGGCTGACCCTTAATGGTCGAACCGGCATAATCTCAGGAATTACGCCAACAAAAGGGGAATACCAGTTGGTACTTCTGGCCAAAAATTCAAAGGGGAAGAGCAAACGGAATTTCAAAATCATTTCAGGCGATAAACTGGCCTTAACGCCACACATGGGGTGGAACCACTGGTATGCCCACTACGACAGGATTACCGATAAAATGATGCGGGAAGCTGCTGATATCATGATTAGCAGTGGTATGGCCGACGTCGGCTATCAATATGTCAACATCGATGATTGCTGGATGAATGCACCAAAAAATAACGATCCAAAAAGGGTTGGCCCACTGAGGGACGAGAACGGGAACATGGTTCCAAACTCCTATTTCCCCGATATGAAAGGCCTGACATCCTACATTCATGATAAAGGCTTAAAAGCCGGAATTTATACCTCTCCGGGCACCCTGACCTGCGGAGGGTTTACAGGGGCATACCAGCACGAAGAGCAGGATGCAAAGCAGTTTGCCGCCTGGGGATTTGATTTTCTGAAATACGACTGGTGTTCGTATGGCAGGATAGCCGGGAAGGATAAGAGCCTCGAAGCCTACCAAAAACCCTATCGCCAGATGGGAACAATTTTAAACGCTTTGGACCGCGATGTAGTTTTCAACCTTTGTCAATACGGCATGGGTGATGTATGGAAATGGGGGGCTGAAATAGGTGGTCACAGCTGGCGCACCTCTGGCGACCTGGGTTTTGAATTGGACCGAATCTTTGATGTCGCCCTGAAAAACAGCGAATACAGGGCCTACTCCAAACCGGGCGAATGGAACGATCCCGACTACATTCAAATTGGATGGATTGGCAACGCGAACAAAATGGGGGTTCCTGAGTTTTCTCCCATGCCGCCTGCCATGCAATATGCTTACATGTCACTTTGGTGCCTTATGGCTTCACCGTTAATCTACAGTGGCGACATGTCCAAACTGGACGAATTTACTTTGAACGTTCTCTGCAATCCCGAGGTGATAGATGTAAACCAGGATCCTCTTGGAGAATGCGGTCAAGTCATTCAACGGGACAAAGAGACCTTTTTAATGATAAAAAAACTGTCGGATGGTTCCTTGGCCGTCGGACTTTTTAACAGGGGCAAGAAGGAGTCGGAAATTTCTGCCGCCTGGTCAGAGTTGAACCTCAAGGGGAAGAGAGTGGTCCGCGACCTGTGGCACCAAAAGGACTTAGGTCACTTCAACGATAAATTTTGTGCCACAGTTCCCGCTCAGGGAGTGGTCATGGTCAGAATAGCAAAAAAATAGATTACGACGAAAATATTACCACAAAGGGCCCGAAGGAAAGCACAAAGGGCACCAAAATATTGATAATAATACTTTGAGTACTTCGTGTTTCCCTTGGTGACCTTCGTGGTAAAACAATTTATAATAAAAATTTATGAGTGTTAAAGGTTGGTACGAAAAAGTAACCATTCCCACATATGGGATCGGAAAACCGGAGAAAAATCCGATGTTTCTCGAAAATCGCGTTTACCAGGGAAGCAGTGGTGTCGTTTATCCTCATCCGGTGATTGAGAAGATTCTTGATGAAAAAAAGGATCAGGATTATAATGCCATTTTTTTGGAGAACCAGTATCTGAAACTGATGATCCTGCCGGAGTTGGGCGGTCGTATCCAGATGGCCTACGACAAGATCAAACAACGACATTTTATCTACTACAATCAGGTCATCAAACCTGCATTGGTAGGCCTCACCGGACCATGGATCTCTGGTGGTATTGAGTTCAATTGGCCACAGCATCACCGACCTTCCACTTTCCAACCTGTCGACCACTGCATCGAAGAAAATGAAGACGGAAGCGTAACCGTTTGGTGCAGCGAGGTGGAGCGAATGTTCCGTACCCGTGGAATGGCAGGATTTACCCTCTATCCTGACAAGGCCTACCTGGAGATCAATGTCAAATTGTTCAACAGGACCAACTTCCCCCAGACTTTCCTTTGGTGGGCCAACCCGGCCGTAAAGGTCAACGACGATTACCAATCGGTCTTCCCGCCGGATGTTCACGCGGTTTTCGATCACGGGAAACGCGATGTGTCTGAATTCCCGATTGCCAGGGGAACTTATTACAAAGTCGACTATTCTCCCGGCACAGATATTTCCAGATATAAAAATATTCCGGTCCCCACCTCTTACATGGCAGTCAATTCGAACTACAATTTCGTGGGCGGGTACGAAAATGATACCAGGGGCGGTTTGCTGCATGTGGCCAATCACCATGTCTCTCCAGGGAAAAAACAGTGGACCTGGGGGCATAGTGACTTTGGAAAGGCCTGGGACCGCAACCTCACCGACGAGGACGGCCCTTACATCGAACTGATGTGCGGCGTCTACACCGACAACCAACCCGATTTTTCGTGGTTGATGCCCGGAGAGGAAAAATCCTTTTCCCAATATTTTATGCCCTACCGGGATCTGGGGATCGTTAAAAATGCTACGAAGGAGGCCATGGTGAACCTTGAAACATCGGATGGGAAAGCCATTGTAAAGGCTTATGCCACATCAGAATATCCATCTGCCAAAATCTTGTTGAGTTTAGGATCTTCCGTATTGCTGGAGGAGAAATTCGATTTTCATCCCGGGACTTCTTATGAAAAGTCAGTAGCACTGCCTTCCGGTACAGAGCCAGCGACATTATCGATTTCAATATTTTCATCCGACGGCAAAACTTTGGTAAGCTGGCAGCCTGAAACCGGGGAATCGAAAGCCATTCCCTCTGCTGCCCGGCCAGCCCGGTTACCAGATGAGATTGAGAGTGTCGAACAATTGTACCTGACAGGGATACATCTGGAGCAATACCGCCATGCAACTTACGATCCGCAGGATTACTACCTGGAGGCCTTGCGCCGTGATCCGGGAGAGAGCAGGTGCAACAATGCCTTGGGGTTATTGTTTCTGCGTCGGGGAAAATTTGCAAAAGCAGAAGCGCATTTCAGAAAGGCCATAGAGACTTTGACCCAATACAATCCAAATCCAGCCGATGGGGAACCTTCTTACAACCTGGGATTGACACTTCGGTACCAGGGAAGGGACGACGAGGCCTTCGATTGCTTTTACAAATCAGTCTGGAACGCGGCCTTGATGGAAAACGGTTATTTCCAACTGTCCCAACTGGCTTCGAAAAAAATGCAATGGGTCGAGGCGCTCGATCTTATCAATCGCGCGATGATCCGAAATTGGCACAACCACAAGTCGCGCCATCTTAAAATTGCAGCACTGCGCAAACTTGGAA
>JBBIUJ010000266.1:0-6041 GCA_037440345.1 Prolixibacter sp. | reverse complement strand
TGTTTAACAAAAAAGGCCGCTCCGGGGCTGTCAATGAGATTATTCTCCACGATGGGCACCCACATCGGACAGGCCACCTGCGTGACCAATATCGGGCTGTTTGGGGATATCTTGGCTATCTCCATTGGATAGGATTCGGATATGACTGTTCCATTCGTGCCCAACACTCCAACATGGCCGGTTTTCGTCATATCGGGGATCATCTCCACGCTTGGCCTGATCACCCCCAAAACCCTTCTGTCGGGATAAGATACGGGCAGGTCTAACTGCTGAATGTTGCGCAACGCCTTTGCCGAGGCGGTGTTGCAGGCAAGTACGACCAGCCTGCACCCTTGTTCAAAAAGCTGAAAAACAGCTTGTTTTGTATATTCATAAACAACTTCGAAAGAGCGGGTCCCATAAGGATTTCTGGCATTGTCACCCAGATAGATGTAATCGTATTGGGGCAATTCGCGAAGCAACTCCTTGAAAATTGTGAGTCCGCCGTAACCTGAATCGAAGACGCCAATAGGCTGGTAAGGATTTAACATGAATATCAATTTATCTTCCGAAACTACAAATTATTCGCTTGTGCAGCAATATGCGCAATCCATCTTTGGGCCCTTTGTGTAATCCCTGGTGACCTTTGTGGTGAATTTTAAAAATTTAACCACAAAGAGCGCTAAGGATGGCTCAAAGGAAACACAAAGTAATATTTGAGGAATAAAAAAGGGCACCTTTCAGCGCCCTCAATTTTGTGTTTTTTCACGAATTAAATAGGTACACTATTTGGTCTTAGGTAGCGGCTTTGCTTCCGTAGATTTTGCTTCTCCCACTTTAGCCTTTGCAGCAGCCAATATGTCAATTGACATGGATGCGTCAAAATAAAGGACAGATGGAGTATCAAAAACATATATTAATCCTTGTTCCTTTGCAACGTCGGCAACAGCCTTACGTGCCTTCTCTACAACAGGCTGCATTTGTTTGGTTTGTTCCTTTTGAAGATTCTCCTGGGCAGTTTGCTGGAAAGTTTGTATTCTCTCCTCAAGACTCCGTATATCAGCGACTTTAGCTTGATTTATGGCATCTGTTACATTGGGTTGTTTCATCAGTGCCACATATTCCTGGCTTTTAGTCTGGTACTCTTTCTGCATAACACCCAATTGTGATTCAAGATCTGTCTGTAATTTAGCCATAGCCTTTTGAGCTGCTTCAAATTCATTCATGCCTTGAACCAACTGTTGAAAGTCTATGTGACCAAATTTCAATGTTTGGGCAGAGGCAGAAGCTCCAACAAATAGAAGGAGGGAAAAAGTTATTACACTCAAGAAATGTCTCATGATCAATCTGATTTAATTTTTATGGCGCAAATTTATAACATTAATTCTTATATCCAAGTTTTTGTAACACCTGATCGCTCAGGTCAAATTTCGGGTTTGTGTAGACCATCGTCATGCTGCCAGCCTTGTCAAAAATCATCGCATATGCTCCCTGCTCGGCTATGGTCTGAATGGCGCTGAAAACTTCGTCCTGAATAGGCTTAACCAGGGCTTCACGCTTTTTGGCCAGATCACCTTCCGGACCAAAATACTGACGTTGCAATTTTTTATATTCCTTCTCCTTGTTAACAATCTGCTCCTCCCGTTTTCGTTTCATATCCTGCGAAAGCAAAACCACCTCTCCCTGGTAGTCTTTGTAAATCTGGTCAAGTTCAGCATGAAGCGTTTCGAGCTCTTTCTGGTATTTCTGCGATAGTTTATCCAGTTGCTCCTGGGCAGCGACATAAGCCGGCAGTTTCCCCAAAATAAAATCGGTATCAACGTATGCATATTTCTGCGCGAAACTGCTTGTCATGCACGCGAGTATGAAAACTCCCAAAAAAATAATCTTCTTCATATCAATAAATTTTTATCATGAAGTAATATCAAAATTCAGGCCAAACTTTTAGAACTGCTGTCCCATGATGAAGTGGAACTGACTGCCACCGGTTCCCTTGGTGTACCCGTCATCGAATCCATAGCCCCAGTCAAATCCCATCAATCCAAACATTGGCAGGAAGATCCTGATGCCCAAACCCGCAGATCTCTTGATACTGAATGGATTGTAATCTGCGATATCAAACCAGGAATTACCGGCTTCGAGGAAGCCCAAACCGTAAATGGTGGCAGATTGCGACAGTGTGATCGGATAACGTAGCTCAACGGTGATCTTCTCATAGATATTTCCACCCTTTGGAGGAGTTAACGAGTTGTTTTCATAACCGCGTAAACCGATATATTCACTTCCGTAAGAACTATATCCCGACATACCGTCTCCTCCCAACTTGTAGGATTCGAAAGGAGAGCGAAGGTTTTTGTTGTAATAACCCAAAAGTCCGGTCTCAAATTTTGTTCTGAGGATAAGTTTCGCATCAGGACGTGCCTGCAGCGGTGTAAAGATATCCGCCTTAAACGACCACTTATGGTACTCGATCAATCGGTATCTTTCAGCTGCAGTCATTGTTGTACTGCTGTAATCTTTCCCGGTAAACAGTGAGAAAGGTGGCGTCAATGCCAATGAAATGGAGAAGTTCGATCCCCTTCTGGTGTACAATGGACTATCTGTCGAATTCCGCCCAAATACGGTTCTGAATGCAAGGGTATTGGAGGTACCATTCTGGAAAATAAAATATTTCCAGTTGTCAAGAATGTATCTTTGGTATGAAAGTTCGTGATACAGGGTAAAGTAGTTGTCAGGTCTTTTCAGACGATAACCCAATCCAACCGATGCGCCCAATACGCCCATTTTCTCAGTGATATCGTAATTGTACTGGTTGTAACCATAGTTGCCGTAGCCACTGCCGTAACCTCCATAGCCGCCATAGCCACCATAGCCGTAGCCGCCAAGGCCGCCATAACCCCCTCCGTACAACCCATTTCCATAACCACCATAATTGTAAGCGCTGTTACCGCTGGTCTGTTTGGAATAGTAAACAGAGAAAGTAAATGAGTTGGGTTTCTTGCCACCCAGCCATGGTTCGGTGAAAGAGAAACTGTACGATTGATAGTAAGAACCGTTGGTTTGGGCACGAAGGGTCAATGTCTGGCCATCCCCGGTAGGGAGTGGTCTCCAAGCCTTTTTGTTGCCAATATTCCTAACGGAGAAGTTGGAGAATTTCAATCCGATCGTTCCGACAAACATTCCGGCGCCCCATCCTCCCGAAAGTTCAACCTGGTCATTGGCGCGTTCTTCAAGTTCATAGTTGATATCAACAGTTCCGTCCTCGGGGTGCGGTATCACATCGGGCTTGATGGCTTCCGGATTAAAGTGCCCCATTTGTGAGAGCTCACGAACCGAACGAATGATGTTTTCCTTGCTGAAAAGCTGCCCCGGACGGGTGTACAATTCACGTCGCGCTACGTGTTCGTTGGTTTTGGTATTTCCTTTGATGCCGATCGAATTGATGGTTGCCTGTGAACCTTCGACAATCCTCATCTCAAAATCAATAGAATCATTCTCAACCTTCACCTCAACGGGATTTAGGTTAAAGAAAAGATAACCGGTATTCAGGTATTGGTTCGAAACGGCATCGTCATCTTCGGTAAGGCGTTTTTCAAGAAGTTTTTGATCAAAGACATCACCCTTCTTAATACCCAGTACCCTGGAAAGCTGAACATCCGTCAGAACCGTGTTCCCAATCCAACGAATATTTCTGAAGTAGTATCTTCGTCCCTCATCGACCCAGTATTTTAACTTAACCGTATTTTTAGTGGTATCCTTGATGATGGTATCGGCCAAAATAATTGCATCCCTGTAACCATTTTCGTTGTATTTCTTTATCAGGTTGATTTTATCCTCATCAAACTTATCCTGGAGAAATTTTTTCGATGAGAAAAAATTGATCAGCTTTTTTGATTTAGTTTTTTTCATGGATTTCTCCAGTTGATAAGTACTCAACTGTTTTGCGCCTACAAACTCTATTGAACTGATCTTCACTTTCGTCTTCTTGTTCACCAAGATGTCGAGTATCAGTTGGTTTTGCTTGGCCGTATCATCCTTTTGAACGATGCTCACTTCGGTGTTGTAGAAACCCTTGCCCTGGTAATAGCTGAGTATCTGTCGCTGGGCGGTATTGACCAGGTTATCGGTAACCTGCCCGCCGATCAGCATCATCACCTGTTTCTCAATATCCTCCTTTTCACTTTTGCTTACGCCATGGTAATTTTTGGCTGCAAGTCGTGGCCGCTCCTGAAGATAGACATTCAGCCAGATTTTATCCCCTACTATTTTTGTAGCAGAAACTTTTACATCCGAAAACAAACCCTGTTTCCAATATTTTCTCAAGGCAGATGTAACCTGATCGCCGGGAATTGTAATTTCATCGCCAATATTTAACCCGGAAAGTCCTTTCAACACCTCAGTATCCAGAAATCTGATACCGCTAATTTCGATACCTGCCAACGTATAATGTTTTGGACTATCGTAAAAAACGGAGAAATTTGTACTGTCAGCTACTGTTTGTGCATACAACTGGGCACCAGAAAATAAAGCAAGAAATAGAAATAAAACTCTTTTGACCATGTCAAATTCTAATTTGTTCACTTGTTTTTCCAAAACGTCTTTCTCTCTTTTGGAAATCATTAACTGCCTCAAATAGATCATCTTTGCGATAGTCGGGCCACAACTTTTGCGTAAAATACAACTCAGTATAGGCAATCTGCCAAAGAAGAAAATTACTAACCCTGAATTCACCGCCTGTACGAATCAAAAGTTCAGGATCAGGCAGGCCAAATGTAGGAAGATATTTTCCAATCAACTCTTCATTAATGCTACTTTTGTCAATTTTGTCTTTTTTTAACTCATCGGCCATTCTTTTTGCCGCTTCCACCATCTCCCAACGCCCCGAATAGCTCAATGCCAACACCAATCTAAGACCGCTATTCTCTGCGGTTTTGGCAATTGCGCCGGCCAGTTTTTGCTGAACTTGCTCCGGAAGTGAGGCTATATCGCCAATGGTACGCAGCGAAACATTGTTTTTATGCAGATTTTCTGTCTCGGCAACGATAGCATGGACCAGCAAACCCATCAAAGCATCTACCTCCTCCCTTGGGCGGTTCCAGTTTTCCGTCGAAAAAGCATAGAGGGTAAGGTATTGAATGCCTAATTCGCCTGCTCCTTCGACGACAGAGCGGACTGCATCAACCCCTTCGCGGTGACCGTAGATCCGTTCTAATCCATGTTGTTCCGCCCAACGCCCGTTGCCATCCATGATGATGGCAACATGTTGTGGTATCTTGTCTGTAATCAATTCGTTCTGTGTAAGTTTTATTAATGTAATTTTTACACTCTCAAAAGCCATGCAAAGTTAACAATAAACTTAATTGACAATTTTCAATTTTCAATTGTCCATTGTCCATTCATCAAAATGCACTTTTTCTGACATTTTTTTCGTTCACTTTACATATTCCCCTGTCTTGCCAAACCTGCCAATGCAGCGAGAGGTGCAGCGAAGCATACCAGTCGTTGTTTAACAAAACGCTGGGAGCAAACTCCGCAGGGTAGCTTCCGATTAAAGGATCGGCATTTTGGAACCTTTTGGGATCCTTCAGGTTATCAATGTTATCGGTAAAGGTCTTCCTCACACACAACTCTACGCAGACCCCAAGCCTTTTGGTCAGGTTGTATTTTATCCCAAAACCCATCGGGATGATGGGTGAAAGCGCGTCAGAATCATTGGTTTTGTTGTTATTCTTATCCAAAACCGGTTGGTACAAATTTTTATAGGGTAAAAATGGTCGATTGTAAAGCTGTGGCACAAGTATCAGGGTCCCCCGCCTTGGGGCCCTTGAGAAGAATCCGCCGGCACCCAGTGAAAGGAATGGGGTAAAACGGTCTTTGGTGGTACTTCCCATTTTATAATCCATAAAATTGAATTCGAATATCGCTTCAAACGATTGAATAGATCTGTTAAAATTGAATGAATCGTCTGACTTCCTCATGAACAACTCCGTTGGCATACCGGAAATTGGATCATCTATGGTGATCCGGGAAGTTGGTTCGGCAAGGTTCACGCCGGGAAAAGT
>JBBIUJ010000265.1:0-6048 GCA_037440345.1 Prolixibacter sp. | reverse complement strand
ATTTGTTGGGGTCCAATAATCATATATAGGATGGTTCAGATCGCCCCTGTTGGCATATCCGTCCAGATAAGGGGTGTTGGTGGCAAGGAAATATTTGTTTCCTCCCCAGATTGAGTTGAGATAGACCAACAATGATAATTTGCCATAGCTGAAGGTATTGGTAAAACTCCAACGGAAATTCTCTTTTGAATTGCCCAAAAATTGACGGTCCTGATCCGAAGTGATTTTGCCATCACCGTTGACATCTTGTAATTGATAATATCCGGGCTGAAAACCATTCAGGATGGTACCATTGTCTTTATCTGCCTGCTGGTACATGCCGGTAACCTTATAGGTATAAATTGTACCCAATGATTTACCGATAAAAAGACCGGAAGAGACTATGTCATCTTCAATCCCATCCCCATTGGTATCGCCCAACAAATGGGACACTTTGTTCCTATTGAGTGAAAAAGCGATATCGGATGTCCACTGAAACATTCCCTTTTGCATATTGAGGGTATTTAGGTTAACCTCAATCCCCTTGTTCTTTATTTCACCGGCATTGGCGGTAATGGAGTTGAAACCAGAGGCTCCCGGCAAATTGAGTGTGAAAGCCAAATCGTTTGTTTTGGTGGAATACATATCAATGGATCCCGAAATTCTGTGTTTCAATACGGAAAAGTCAATTCCGACATTGTATCCGGTTCGCGATTCCCAGCCGAGATTATCGTTGCCCAACGCCGAGATGTACTCAGTCATGGTATAATTGGTATCCCCCTGATAATAGTAATAGCTATTGCCCACTTTGGCCAAAGTACTGTATGGGTTTATAGATTGGTTACCGTTTGTACCGTAAGATCCCCTGAATGTCAATACATCCAGGAAGGAGATGTTCTTCATGAAGGATTCCTTGTAAATATTCCAGTTTACACCAACGGATGGGAAGTCTCCATATTTTTTATTGGCGCTGAAGGCCGAATATCCATCCCGACGAAAGGTTCCGGTGATGCCATACTTGTCGTTGAAGGTGTAGGTAAGCCTGGCCATCTGCCCGATCGCTTTTGTCTCACTCCCTCCGGTACTTACGGTAGGAATTTGGCCGGCCTGCAGGCGATAGACGCCCAACTGAGGATTGTCAAAACCTTTGGATGAAGAACTCTGATTAAAGCCGTTGTATTTCTCTGTGGAGTAGAGCAATGTTAAATCCACATTGTGCATCTGGTCAAATGTCCGGTTGAATTTTACCAAATGGTCCAGCATGGTGGTATTACTCCGGCCGTAACTTGCTGTTCCCTGACCATTCACCGGAAGCCCTACGATTGTCTGATAACCGTAGAAAGAACCTGTTTCACTGAAGTTAAGCGTATGGGAGTAGGTTGCAGTATAGGACAATCCCTTGACCCAAGGCACTTTAACTGTTGCATTAAAAATACCGTTCAGGTTGTACGATTTGTTGTAAGAATCATCTGCAATTGCCCAATAAGGACTATTGAACGATGTGGTTGTTTGCGGAAATTGTTTGAGCTTCCATCTGCATTGTAAACATCTGCGAAAGGACTGAAATAATAGGATGAAGTGTTAGATCCCGCACCATATATACGGCCCTGTGGATAATCCCTCGTGCTAAAATAGGATTTTAGCCCAACTGTAAGCCAGTCTGTAATTTTTGATTCCAGGTTTACCCTGATGGAATAGTGTTTAAACAGGTCGTTGAGAATAACTCCTTTTTGACTGGTATAGTTCCCGGACATAAAATAGTTCATTTTGTCAGTACGGTTCGATACACTCAAGGATGTATTTTGGTTGAACCCTGTCTGCCTGAACATACCGTATGGATCGACCAAAGTTGGCTGGTGGTCGGGCGTTGCATCATAATTCTTTTTCTCAATGGTTTGCAGGTAATTGGAAGTCTGATCAAGTGGGACTACGGTTCCATTGTCATTCAGAATGTCATTCAAACGTTGCATATAACCCTGGGCATTGTAAACTTCCAACGGCTTTAATTCATTGACAACCCCATAGCTTGACTGAAGGGAGAATTTTGGTTTTCCGTCCAGACCAGTCCCTTTTTTGGTTTCAATGATGATGACCCCATTGGAAGAACGTGAGCCATACACCGCAGCCGCACTGGCATCTTTCAAAACTGTCACACTCTCGATATCTGATGGTGAAATATCGGCCATGGTTCCCCTGAAAATGGATCCATCGAGAACAATCAGCGGAGTGCCGGACGCTGCAATTGAGTTTTGTCCCCTGATGGTAAATCCCGGAACCCCACCGGCGGTGTTGGCTTCACCAACGTTTAATCCGGCCACGGTACCTTTGAGCCGTTCCATTACGTTGTTGGTAGGGACCTTTTCATAAGTTCCCAAATCAGCAGTTACAACGGCTCCGGTAACTGCTTGCTTCTTTTGGGTTCCATAACCGATTGCAACTACCTCTTCAATTCCAATCGTTGCATCTTCGAGGGTCACATTTATTAGCGCTTTGTTCCCGACTGCAATTTCCTGTCCCTTCATGCCTACAAATGAAAACTGCAAGATTGCATTGGCCGGGATATTCGATAAGGAGTAGTTCCCGTTGAAATCGGTAATAACCCCTGTTGTCGTTCCCTTGAGAATCACCGAAACACCTGGAAGTGCTCCTCCAGTAGAATCAGTGACTTTACCGGTGACTGATCTTTGTTGCTGCGTTTCGGTCGGTGAACCGCTCTTTTCGGAGAACAGCACATAGTTGGTGTTGAACGATCGATAGGTAACATCGGTCCCGGCAAAAAGTAATTGAAGCACCTCCTCGACATTCTTCGATTGGCAATCGATATCCGTTTTCCGGTCGACATTGATGTTGTTACTGTTATAAAGAAACCTGAATTCAGTTTGTTCTTCAATGGTTTTCAGAATGTTGCTAATTGATTCATTTTCGGCTTTCAGGTTCAATTTCCCGTTTGTTTGCGAGAAAACAGTCGCAGATACCTGAAAGAACACTGCAAACAAAAGAACCGAAGTTAGTTTCATAATCCTAAGAATTTGTTTCATGCAGGGTATTCTTCCTCCATGAAGGTTCCAACGTTTTTTTTTCATAATTTTGAGACGTTAAATTGTTGTTATTAAAATAATAACATGCAGATGACTCGAAGGAAAGTGGTAGGACACTTTCCTTCTTTTATTTTGCATGTATTTTTATTTGCCCACCGTTTACTTCATATTTAAATTTTGAGGTTAATTGCATCATATTTAGTAATTCGCGAAGACTCTCTGTTTTGATGGTCATGGTAAAACGATCGTTTCGGTTGATCAATGAATCCAGGTGAATGGAGACGCCGTACCAACGTTCGATACGCGGTATTAAATCCGTGAAAGGAACATTGATGATGTGTAATTCATTATTTTTCCAAATAGAATAGATTTCGGGCGACACATTCCGAACAGTTAGCTGGTCTTTCTGGATATCGTACAAGGCCTGCTGACCTGGTTTCAACACCGCGAAATTTGAATCGTCGGCATTTTCAACCGTCACTTCACCCTCTTCGAGCGTGGTTTCAACGCCGGGTTCATCAAGGTAAGTTTTGAGATTAAAACGGGTGCCTGTTACCTTAACTTTCATTCCTGATGTGGTGTTTACTTCAAAAGGATGCTCCTTATCTTTTTTGACTTCAAAATAGGCTTCCCCAGTCACTGAGACATTCCGTGGATTTAGTGCATCGTACTTTAAGATGGTCCCGGAATTTAACCAGACCAAACTTCCATCTGCCAAAGTAATTCGTGATTTTTCACCTTTGGGCGTCTCAAAAGTGACCACTGCTGATTGCTTATTTGAGAAGAACCGGTCCCAACTCCACAAACTGCCAATTCCTACTGCCAGCAGGACAAGTACTGACGCTGCTGCTCTCAGGAAGAAATTCATCGATACAACATTGGAATTTCGGGTTGCATGGGGCAGTTTACTGTTTACCATTTCCCAGGCCTGGTCAATATCCAATTTTGCCAGGAATTGCTGGTTGTTGCTTAGAAAAAACAGCTTGTGAATCCTTCTGAATTCTGCTTTATTTTCTTCTGATGCGGAGACCCAACCAAGAATTTCCCGGTTTTCCGCATCCGAAGTCTCCTTCAATAGAAACTTGTATAATATACTATCGTTGATTGAATCTTCCATTTCTTACTTCTTTCATTAACCTATACAGGGAACTATGGTATTACCCTGACAAAGAGGGTTGATTTTTTTTTCAAAAGCGATCAGAAGGAAATTCAGTTGCCGTCTATTTTAGGAAAAGGCCGACAAGAATGACTATCAGGTAGTCTTTTAGCTCAATCTTCAGTTTGGTCAATGCACGGCCCATTTGTGTTTCAACCGTTTTGACGGATATTCCAAGTTTCGCAGCTATTTCATGGTATTTAAGCCCTTCCTCCCTGCTCAACCGGAATATTTTCAGGCATTGATCGGGAAGTGTATGCATGGCCTCGTCAACCCTGTTCTGCAATTCAGTGTATAAAACTGATTCATAAGTATTAAAATCTTCTGATTGATTTTGGTAAACCAGGTTTACAACCGAATAGTAACTTTCAATAACTTTTTTATGCTCAATGAAATTAAAACAGAGATTTTGCACGGATTTGTACAAATAGGGTCGGATTTCATGATCCAACTTCAGATATTCTCTTTTTTTCCAAATGTTAAGGAAAACCTCCTGGATAATTTCCTCCGATTCCTGCTGATTGGCAATGAATTTATTCGCAAAACCACACAATCGTGGATAATACTTTCGAAACAATAATTCAAAAGCCAACTCATCCCCATCTTTTAACCGGTGTAGAAGGATATATTCAGAATCATTTGGCTCAGTTGTCATTTCCGGGAAGGAAGTTCGTTTGTCAATGCAAATATCGCAAATTTCTGGTTAGGAGAGATGCTCAATGAGTATCTTGAAACCAATTCCAATTAAGATTAAACCTCCCACCACTTCCACTTTTGATCCGAATTTGCCTCCGACATCCTTACCGATCCGGATTCCCAGCATCGAGAAAAAGAAGGTCACACCACCAATAATCACGGCCCCACCGAAAATTTTGTTCGTTTCGGCCAAAGCATAAGAGAAACCTACAACCAAAGCATCGATGCTGGTGGCGATGGAGAGGGTCATGATGTGACGAAAAGAGTAGATATCCGATTCCTTTTTACCGGCAGGCATGGTGATCCCTTCGTAAATCATCTTGCCCCCCAGATAGGCCAGTAAGATGAAGGCGATCCAGTGGTCAATATTTTCCACGTAACTTTTGATACCTGTTCCCATGAACCATCCGGCGATAGGCAGAACCCCCTGAAAAAAGGCGAAAGCGAAGGCAATCTTGACGGCATGGGTAAAGGAGACCTTTTGTTCTGCCAATCCACAACTGATGGAAACTGCAAAAGAGTCCATTGAGAGGCCTACCGCTAAAACAAGTACGGTAATAATATCCATGGGCGTAAGTTTAGACAGCAAAGATAATAGAGTAAAAAGAAAAAAAGAACGCCGGGGAATTTCCCCGGCGTTCTGATTGTGACCATTGCTGGTCATTGATATATTGGGTTGACAATTACATCATTCCACCCATACCTCCGCCCATTCCGCCGGCTGGCATTGCTGGTTCATCTTTCTTCTCTTCTATCAGCACGCATTCTGTTGTCAGGAACATTCCTGCAATAGAGGAAGCATTTTCAAGTGCTATGCGGGTAACTTTGGCGGGGTCGATAACGCCTGATTCGTACAGATTCTGGAATACGTCGAGACGTGCGTTGTAACCGAAATCGCCTTTGCCTTCTTTTACTTTCTGAACAATCACGGCGCCTTCCACACCTGCGTTGGCAACGATCTGGCGCATTGGTTCTTCAATGGCACGTTTGATGATCAGGATACCTGTTGTCTCATCGTCATTGTCACCTTCAAGGCCTTCGAGGGATGCCATGGCACGGAGCAGTGCGACGCCACCTCCGGGTACGATACCCTCTTCGATGGCTGCGCGGGTTGCGTTCAGCGCGTCATCCACACGGGCTTTCTTCTCTTTCATTTCGATTTCGGAAGGAGCGCCTACA
>JBBIUJ010000264.1:0-6062 GCA_037440345.1 Prolixibacter sp. | reverse complement strand
CGCAGAGCCTACCTCATTCAGGGTCGAAGCCAATGGCATAAACATTGGCGTTTTCACGGATATTGGCTCACCTTGTAACAACGTTAAAAACCACTTAAAGCAATGCCATGCGCTCTTTTTAGAGACGAATTATGACTACCAAATGTTGAAAGATGGACCTTATCCCTACCATCTCAAAGTTAGGATCGACTCCACTGTTGGCCATCTTTCCAACGCTCAGGCTTTTGAATTGCTAAACGAACATGCCCACCCCGAATTGCGATGTGTCTTTCTCAGCCACTTGTCGGCTGAAAATAACAGACCAGAGCTGGCCCTCAACGAGTTCAAATCCCTGTCAAATAAATACATGATCAAACTGACCGACAGGTTTGCCGCCGGCGAGATTTATACTTTGGAATAGGTTACACAAAGAATCAGAACCCTGCCTAATATTCTTTTTTCTGCCCTAAAAAAATTGTACCTTTTCCATCTGAACAACAAACCCATTCAAAATGAAAAAAATTGCATTGCTGATGCTTGTTATGCCCTTTGTCTTCACCTCTTTCCATCCTGCCGAATTGAAGGTGCCAGCAGCTGAAAATCCGCTGATGAAACCATTTACAACACCATTTCAGGTTCCGCCCTTCGGAGAAATTTTGCTTGAACATTATTTGCCTGCCATAGATGCCGGGATCAAAGCCAATCTGGCCGAAATTGATGCCATTGTGAACAATCCTGCTGCTCCCGATTTCAATAATACCATTTTGGCTTATGACACTGCCGGAGATCAGCTATCAGTGGCTACACGCATATTCTCAAATTTGAACGGTGCAAATACCAATCCTGCGATGCAGAAACTTGCGCGTGAGATTACGCCTAAAATGACCCGGCATCGCGACAATATATCTTTGAATCCCAAACTTTTCCAGCGTGTGAAAGCCGTTTACGAAAAGAGGAACGAAATGGGTTTGGATGCCCAGCAGATTCGTGTCACTGAAAAATACTACAAGGATTTTGAACGCAACGGCGCCAACCTTTCATCTGAAAATCAAACCAGGCTTCGTCAGATCAATGAAGAGTTGTCCAAAACAGTTCTTCAATTTGGTGAAAACCTTTTGGCCGAGACTAATAAGAACTTCAAAATGGTGGTAGATAAAAAGGAAGATCTTGCCGGGCTACCTGAAGATGTAATTGATGCAGCCGCCATTGAAGCGAAGAAAGACAGCCTGCCGGGCAAATGGGAGTTCACCCTTGCCAAACCAAGTATGCTGCCGTTTCTTACCTATGCCAATAACCGCCAACTTCGCGAGAAATTGTACCGTGGATATTTTATGCGCGGAGACTATGACAATAAATTCGACAACAAGGAACTGATCAAGAAAATGGTCTTACTGCGTGATGAAAGGGCCAAGTTATTGGGCTATAAAAATTTCGCCTCCTATGTTATTGCCGACAACATGGCCAAGACACCTGAGATCGTCTATCAGTTTCTGAATAAACTGTGGGTGCCTGCCCTCGAAAGGGCGAAAAAAGAGCGAGCCGACCTGCAGGCAATAATCGACAAAGAGGGCGGCAAATTCAAGCTGCAATCGTGGGATTGGTGGTACTATTCCGAAAAGGTCAGAAAAGCCAGGTACAACCTTGACGAGGCCGAGCTAAAACCCTATTTCTCGCTGGATAATGTTCAAAAGGGGATGTTTTATGTAGCCAACAAACTCTATGGAATTACCTTCGAAAAAAGAAGCGATCTTCCGGTGTACCATCCTGAAGTTGTGGCCTATGAAGTGAAGGACAAGGACAAATCCCATTTGGCAGTGCTTTACATGGACTTCCATCCAAGGGACGGCAAACGGGTCGGCGCCTGGTGTACCGGTTATGGAAGTCGTCAATACCGTAACGGCAAGAAGATTGACCCAATCATTTCCATGGTAATGAACTTCACGCGTCCTACCGGAAATGCTCCGGCCTTGCTGAGTTTCGAAGAGGTAACCACTGCTTTTCACGAATTTGGTCATGCGCTTCACAGTGTCTTTGCTGACGGTCCATACGATCGTACGTCAAGGGATGTTCCTCGCGATTTTGTCGAGCTGCCATCACAGATTGATGAGAACTGGGCCGCCGAGCCACAAGTTTTGAAAGCCTATGCAAAACATTATAAAACAGGCAAGGTTATTCCGGATGCGCTGATTGACAAACTGGAGAAAAGCGCTCAATTTAACCAGGGATTTATCACAACAGAACTCCTGGCAGCATCCATTCTTGATTTGGACTACAATACTGCCGCTAACCCTGCCATCAGCGATGTTAGGGCCTTCGAGAAACAATCGATGGAGAAAATTGGTTTGATCGATGAAATTCTTCCACGATACAGAAGTACTTATTTCCAACACTCTTTCAGCGGTGGTTACACAGCAGGTTACTACGTTTATACTTGGGCTGCTGTACTTGATGCGGATGCATTTGAGGCATTTAAATCCTCGGGTGATATTTTTAATCCTGATTGGGCAGCCAAATTCCGTGAACTGTTAACCAAATGCGGAACAGATGAAGGGATGGCCATCTATCAAAAATTTAGGGGAAAGGATCCAGATATCACTCCTTTATTGAAAAAACGCGGACTTCTGTAGTACAAAAGTTTTTATCTTTGTAAAGGAGATGATGATCATCATTTGTTGTCTCTTGCTTCCATTTCTTAGTGACTCCTTTGTGCCTTAGCGTCTTAGTGATAGAAAAAATTATAGCCACCAAGGCACTAAGACACAAAGGTTTCACTAAGTGCAAAAAATCATCGCCTATTTTAGGCGGAAATTATTTAATTCGGCTTTTCGTGTGAAAAAAATCAGATTGAAAATTCTCGGGCTCTCCTATAGTCAGGACCAGTCGGGCGCATATGCCCTGGTTCTTGCGGAAACTGATGGGAACAGACGTATTCCCATCATCATTGGAGCCGTGGAAGCTCAGGCCATTGCCATCAATCTGGAGGGATTAAAACCCCCACGCCCGCTGACGCACGACCTTTTTACAACCGTCCTCTCTACCTTCGGCATTCAGATCACTGAAGTCTTTATCCATGCTTTTGAAGAGGGGATTTTTTATGCCGAAATGAAACTTGCAGGAGAAAAAGGGAATTTCAACATCGACTCCAGAACATCTGATGCCATTGCCCTTGCCTTACGCTGCAACTGCCCAATCTATACGACTGAAGAGGTTATGGGCCAAACTGGTATTCTCATCGATTTTGATGATAAAGCTGAAGAGGAGGCAATAGAAGATGAATTGGGCGAGCATTCGGTGTACGATGAATTTACCCTGGACGAATTGAATGAGATGCTCGAAAAAGCCGTTCAGGACGAAGAGTATGAAAAAGCCTCAGTTATAAGGGATGAAATCAGTAAAAGAGGCGATCCCGACAGGGAATTAACCGTAGAATAAAAATCCCATGCGACAATATCTTGATCTCTTAACTCACCTGCTGGATACCGGAAATGAGCGGTCGGACCGTACCGGAACCGGCACCCTCAGCCGGTTTGGCTATCAGATGCGATTCAATCTGGCAGAGGGTTTTCCAGTAGTAACGACCAAAAAACTGCACCTTAAATCGATCATTCACGAGCTGCTATGGTTCCTGAACGGGGATACAAATGTCAAATATTTGCAGGACAATGGCGTGAAAATTTGGAACGAATGGGCCGATGAAGATGGCGAACTTGGCCCGGTTTACGGCCACCAATGGCGTTCGTGGTCAGCCCCTGATGGCCGGGAAATTGACCAGATCTCTCAACTGATCGAACAGATAAAAAGCAATCCCTCCTCACGTAGATTGATTGTGAGCGCCTGGAATGTCGGAGACCTGGACAAGATGAAACTTCCTCCCTGTCACCTGCTTTTCCAGTTCTATGTCAACGACGGAAAGCTTTCGTGCCAGTTGTACCAGCGAAGTGCGGATGTGTTTTTGGGAGTTCCCTTCAACATTGCCTCCTATGCCCTGCTAACCCTGATGGTGGCCCAGGTAACCGGACTCCAGCCCGGGGATTTTGTCCATACTTTCGGTGATGCCCACATCTACAACAACCATTTGGACCAGGTTAGGCTTCAGCTCTCCAGAAAACCCTATCCTCTTCCACAAATGAAGATCAATCCGGAGGTGAAAAGTATCTTTGATTTCAAATATGAGGATTTTGAATTGGTCGGATACCAGGCACATCCGCATATTAAAGGAGAGGTATCGGTGTGAAAGATGAAATAAATAGGAATAGATAGAAATAAATGGGAATATGTGATTTGCAGAATAGAGTATATCAGCACGTTCCCTATTATTACAAACTATTTCCACTTATGTATTTCAATATCATACAATTTAAACACCGCTCCGCCAAGTTCAATTAAACCGAAAATTCAATTATATTACATTATGATCTTTAATGATTATCTTTGTATTTGAGATAAATAATGTTCAATATGGTTGAGTATAAAAATATTATAAAAAGGAATCCCGATAAAAGATTTGGGAAACCATGTATAAGAAATACAAGGATTACAGTTTATGACGTTATAGGTTGGTTAGCCACCGGCATGGAATTTAAAGAAATTATTAATGATTTCCCTGAACTAACAATTCAGGATATAAAAGCGTGTTTGGCTTATGCCGCCGACAAAGAGCACAAATTGCAGCATGCGTCATGAAATGCCTTGAATTAGATTAAATTTCAAACCATCCCTAATAAATGGTTCATCCCAATATCTCCATCATCGTTGCCATAGCGCAAAATTTCGCAATCGGCCTTAACAACGATTTGCTATTTCATCTGCCCGATGATCTGAAACGATTTAAAAAAATCACTAACGGGAAGGCGCTTATCATGGGCAAGCGAACCTTTTACTCCCTGCCCAAAGCCCCGCTTCCCAATCGCCGGAACATTGTGATTACGGATATTCCCGGCGAAACTTTCGCGGGATGTGAATCTGTCAATTCTATCGAAGAGGCCGTAGCATTGGTCCGGAACGAACCCGAAGCATTTATCATCGGAGGGGGCATGATTTACCGTCAGTTCTATCCCCTGGCAGGAAAGCTCTACTTGACGCTGGTGCACAAGGACCTGGAAGCGGATACCTTTTTCCCTTCAATCGATTTCGAAGAGTGGAGCGAGACCGCCAGGGAAGACCGTTATGATGACAAGAATGGATTTGATTACTCTTACCTGGATCTGGTGAGGAGATAAGTCGATGGGACGAAGGGGAGGAAAAGTAAAATAATGTGAAAATTGGGAAATGTGAAAATGTGGAAATTGGCAGTTGTACAATCCACATTTTCACATTTCCCAATTTTCACATTTATCTCAATCATCCAAAACCAGCATCTTTCCCAGATTATCGAAGCGGTTACTATAATCCTGTATAGACGTCTTGATTACCTCCAAAGCCTCTTCCCGATCATAAACAGCCTCAATAACGGTATTCCCCTCTTCGCCGGGTATGTCCTTGTAGGTCAGAAAGTAGTGGCGTAAGCGGGTAATAATGCCTTCAGGCACATCTTTCAGGGAGGTAAAACTACCATAAACAAAATCGTTGTTCAGAACCGCGATAATTTTATCGTCGGCTTCATCCCCGTCAATCATCCGAAGGCCCCCGATGGGTTTGGCAGTAACCAGGATGTCGCCATGGTGAATTGATTTTTCGGTCAGAACAACAATATCAATCGGGTCGCCATCCCCCTTGATTCCCTTTTTACCAGTTTTTTTTGCGCACAAATCACCTACCAATTTTCCGCAATATGTTTGAGGGATAAATCCGTACAACGCCGGACAAACATTCGAATATTGCTGGGGCCTGTCAATTTTGAGGTAACCGGAGTCTTTGTCAACTTCATATTTCACCGTGTCGGTTGGCACCACCTCAATAAAGGCTGTGACCTTCTCTGGCGCATTGTCACCAATGTGAATGCCGTGCCAGGGGTGCGACTTGTAACGCAACCCCATCAATCGTCCGATTGGATCTGAAAATTTGTCAGCCATAGCGCTTACTTTTTAAACTTATTACAATTATAACCATATTTCGGTTTAATTGCAAACCACGCTCCCCCTCGT
>JBBIUJ010000263.1:0-6162 GCA_037440345.1 Prolixibacter sp. | reverse complement strand
ATCGCCAAAATATATGACTCCCATCGGACATGCCGAAACGCAATGGGGCATTTTTCCATCCCTGATCATGTCGGGACAGAAATCACACTTACTCACTGTTCCCTCTTTACCTGGGACACTGGTTTCGGGAGAGTAGGGTTGATCGACATGCAAATAGGGACTGTCGGACCAATTGAATTGACGGGCAGAATAGGGACAGCCGGTCATACAGAATTTGCATCCGATACAACGTTCGTTGTCGATCAGTACTATGCCATCAGATCTTTTGTAGGTTGCTCCCACCGGACATACACTCACACATAGCGGTTTATCGCAATGAAAACAGGGTTTGGGCATCCAATAGGGGGCGGCATCTTCCGACTCCTGCATTAAATACACCTTCATGAACTCCTGATGTGGAGGCAAATGATGGGCCTTTTGGCAATTTTCAACACATTTTCTGGCGTTTTTGCATTTGGCGAGATCGATGACCATAACAAATTTGCGGTGGGGAATACCCTGACGGGAGGCTTCCGGCGAAATATATTTTTCCATATAGTTGATCTTTTCTTTGGCTACTTTGACCAATTGTCCATCAGGAGATAGCAATGTAACCATCTCTCCGCTCTCCTTTTCGGGATCTACCGGGATATCTGCAAAAACCGTTTTCGCGGCTACAGCAGATAATCCGGTAAGAAAGCTAACCCTCAGAAACTTTCTGCGGTTATTTTTTCTTTCGTTTAGTGAATTGTCCATAAATAATTGAATATTAATTTTTGGCTAGTTTTTCTTTCCCCTTTTTACTTTATCCTTTATCCTTTATCCTTTTCCCTTTCCCTTTCAATGTTCCCCTTCATGGTAACCAGTTACAATTGATTTGAAATTGCTGTATGGTTTTGCTCCAAAAGTGCAGAAATAGAGGTGAATAATTAAAAAAAGTGAGAGAAGGAAACCTATGGTAATATGAATGATATCAGTCACGAAGAAGGCATTCGAACCGAGTAATTGCCTGATAAATGCACCCGAAAACAACATAGGCAATCCGGTTAAAAATATGAGCGGCATTAACACATACATGGTCACGAAATAGGTTACCTGCTGAATGGGGTTGAATTTCATTTTCTTGGTAACAGGGAACGGAGCTGTTTCATGTTTGAATATTCCATAGGTGTAGTACCTGAATTGTACAACCAAACGGTCTTTCAGACCTTTTAGCATAATTCTGTAATGACGTCCGTTCTTCGAAATCGTATTGCCAATGATAAAAAGAAGGTAGTTGAAAATCAGGATAAACCCAGCAATATTGTGCATGCTAACAGCAAGGTCAAAACGAAAAAGGGGGTTGAGCGGGTCGGAATACTGCATGCTTAATCCACTGATAATTAATGTAATAATTAATAGAGCATTTAGGAAGTGCCATATTCTTATTAATCCGGGGTAGAGGTATAATTTATTTTCCATTTTGTTGTTTTTTTGTCAGTATTCGAAGAACAGTGTGAATGGAAATTCCAGCCAAAACCAGCAGGAAGATGGCGATACTGATCTTGTTCAAATAAATATTTCTGTTGGCACCAATGACATAGGAGGAGTTCAGTATCACTTCATTGTCAAATCCCAGACCGGTCGCTTTGGACTTTAACTGGTATTGGTAAAGTGAATTCATCAGGATGGAGTTTTTGGAGTGGCACTCCTGGCAAAGTTTGACAGCCTTTTCCTTGGGTTGTATGTTGTGGGCCACGAGCAATGAATCCTTGACATGGGCATGACATTCGATGCATCTAACGTTCTGGAAGTGGCGCGCCTGGTTGGGGAGCCAATCGTGTTTTGCAATGATGTTGGGTTTCTCACTGGCGCTGATCAGCTCAAATTTATTGATATTGTTGTGGCAGCTCAGACAGATGTTGTTGTCATAAGCGATGATTTTATTTATTACGGAGTCATTACGGGCGCTGATCTTGTATGTGTGTGGCTCGTGACATGTCCAGCAGTTGAAGTCGCCGCCATGTTTGGTGGCATGTGTACTTAAGGCATATTCCGCCTCAATTTTTTCAAATTGAAATTTGGCATATTTTTCATCGCCTCCATGACAGTCGATACAGATCATTTTTGGTTCCATCCGAACTTCTGCCGAATGTGGCCATTTTGCAAAATCTTCTGAATGACAGTCGGTACATTTAAAATTTTTGTGGTTGGATTGGTAGAACAGGATCGTATCGATCTTCATTCCCGGCTCCATTTTATGTTTTATCTGCTTTTTCGCGACTGGATTGTCGTAGTTGAAATAGTTGTGGGCATGGCAATTTAAGCAGTGGTCGTTGGTCTTCTGATTCTCTGTTTTAACGGTCGTTGCTTTCTCTTCGGCATGTATGGCGACAACTCCGGACAGCACAAAAACCAGCAAGAGTCCACCGATTAGCTTAACAGCATACTTCATATCAATTTGAATTTAAAATTAAAGTTTGGATATTAATCAGAGATAATTCTATGTACATTTTTATATACTCCAACTGAAAAAAATGAGAAGCCACACGAACATTTCGATTGTGGCTTCTCATTAAATATCCTACTACTGCATCTCTTGTTTGACAGTGATTATTTTAGACGTAAGGATTTTTGAAAATTAAAAGCCCCATAGTCTGGTAATTGTAAATCCTACCGAGAAGTTGTCCCAGCTAAGCTTCCTCATGTTGTTCAGCATCATGTCCTGAGGCAACAGGGTATCGTTGCTTCCGACATAGATCTGGAAAGCATGGGTACTTGTTGAAACCTCGTAACCAAATGAAACAACTGGTTCCGGATGGATGGTAAAGTCAGCCTGCTCCGAGATGGATTGAATCTGGAGCGGGAAATCGCCATTGAAGATGAAGGATCCCTGCGGAGTAACTTTGATGCGTCCTCCAACATGCAGGCCAACTTTGTCGTGGTCCTGGTGCCATGGCACAACACTGAAATGCGAAAGGCTGACACCTCCCTGAAGTGTAAAGGCATCGCAAAACTTGCGGGCAAGAGTTAACTGGACGAAGTAAGAGGTACGGTCGGCAAATTTGAATTTATAGGTAGAATAGGGGTATTTATCGGATGAATGATAGTACCTGTCAGCTTCCCAAACAGAGGTTTCCCTGCCATCAATGGCATAATTACCGAAAACAGAGATAGAGATAGGCATGCCTTTGGTCATTTGTTGATATGGCGTCCATTTGGCATTGAAATCGCTGTACATGTTCTTCTTTTGCAGACCGTATCCAATCTGGAGGTTCTTGGCAATTACATAATCGAGGGCTATCCTGACATTGGCGCCAGGGGCCATGATCCCGAAGAGATCCTTTTTGCCATTGCCCATACCACCAAATTTGTGCTGTATCACCGATTCGAGGGTATTGACAGGAGAGATTTTGGAGGTTTGCTGGTCGATGAGATAACCGCTTTCCCAGACAAATCGAACCGGTTTGTTGACGACAACTTCGGCAGAGTCAGTTTGGCCTTGTACAAATTGGTAAGTAAAGGGCAAAAGACTTAAAACTAGGAATATAAAGGTTTTTTTCATTATTCGTAAGATTTCCTGATTAATTGTTTTTTGCACCTTGTTGTATCCAGGTCAACACCAGCTGGGCTTCGGCAGCAGAGTACTTCTTCCAGGTATGAAGGGTTGAAGTTGGACTTGGGTAAGTATAGATCAAACTGGTGGTCGGTGTTGCAGTACTGACCAGGTTCATGCTCTTGATGTTTGAATAAGCCGAGGCGGCCGAAGTTAGATCCGGGGCCTGGCCGCCTGTCTTATGACATGAGATGCAGCCATTGGTAAAAATCGGGGCGATCTGCGTTGCAAACAAGATATCTACAGTCGGATCGACCGGCGCCAACTCCTCTTTCACGATGAAATCGTAGCTACATGCGTTGAGTAAGAACCCAATCACAAAGAGAAGAAAATAAATATTTGATTTTTTCATTGAGGAGGATTTTATTGAATCCATATAAAAAAGACTTCCAGTTATGAGAAGCCTTTTCTATATGGATTTAGTATCATACTAATTGAGTGCGGCAATTGAATTGGTCAACAACGCTTTTGAATAGTCGAGGTTGTGGATGCCCAAACTGTACTCGCGCAAGCACAACTGGAAGTTGATGATAGCGCCAAACTGAGCATTTGTTATTTTAAGAACAGGTAAGGTCAGATTGTATGCTTTCTGATCGGCTGTCCAAGAACCTGAGGGATTTGGGTTTTGGAATTGACTTGGGTTCATAGTCACACCTGCAGGATTGGTAGCTGGATCGTATACATTGAGATACCCGTCATAGTTGCCAGAGGTAATTCCAAACCAAAGATTCGAAGTGGCATCTGAGTTCTTGTTGAGGAATTGTACGCCATTGTATTGTAGTTTGGCAGCCAGTTGCTCAAGCAAACCTTTGATGGTGGCCCTTGGATTCACCCAGTATTTGGCATCCGTTGCACTTACACCGGTATGACAACCCGAAACATTACAACCGGTGAAGACTCCTTTTGCATTGAAGCTGTGGCCACCGGCGCCACCTACCATAGAAGCCATGTGGCAATCAGCACATGAGGCTACAGTAGCGTGTTTTGCACTTGCATAACCCAGCGTTCCTGTGAATTCAATACCGCAGGTACCGGATACAATGGCTCCAACTGTACCATAATGTGTATGTGTACGATAGCCTGGAAGAATTTTGGCTTGAGCGATGGTTGCAGCAGAGGTGCCATCGAAGAAAAGATCAGTTTTTACAGCTTTTGCAAGTGCGGCATAATCCAAAACATCACCTGTATTAGCAGGATTTTTTGAATTGTTGAATGTGAAAGGACGAGGCTGGTGGCATTTGATACAAAGGTTACTGCTACCATTGTCCTGTGTCAGGTTGACAACCACTTTACCACCGGTGAAAGTCAAAGGAACTGCCGCAGTGGTGGTTAATTTTGGCATGTCGGTTGAAGTGTAGGTTTCGTGAATAGAACTGTGGCATGTCCTGCACAACAACTCACCGTAAGCCTTTGTGACGTCACATGAATAATCGTTTACATATTTCCCTGTTGTGGCATTAAGCGTGAAAGTTGCAGGTATTTTCCTTGCAACAACATCCTGAAAACCACCCTGTGTGTGACAAGGACTGCAACCTGAATTACCACTTTCTGAGATGGCAGCTTCGCCTGTCGCGTGTTTTGAATATTGGAATTGAACAGCGATGATGTCAACTTTTGCAGGGGTGTGACACATTTTGCATGTTTCGTTGGCATCTTTGCCATTTGTACCATTTGTTCCTGCGGGACCAGTGGATCCATCTTTTCCGGGAGGGCCCTCTTTGACACAGGCTGCACCAAATGACATCAAAGCTACAGCAAAAATAGCGAGCTTAAAGAATTTTTGAAGTTTCATAGATTTTGAAAGTTTTAAGGATAAAAACAGTATTTTTTAATTGAACTATCAATTAGTCTAAAAAGACACGATTGTAAAGTTAAAAATTGCAAATTCTCTAAACAAATAGAAAGTTGTTGATAGATTGACAGATATATCTGAATATGAAACATTAAAATATAGAAACTAGATCAAGATATTGTTGATATATATCAATGGTGTAAATATTTTAAACAGAACAGGCAAATTATATCCAGTATAGAAAATATTTAAATTAGAAAAACACTAAAAAAATAGGGGGTGTCAGTAAAAAAAAAGCATTTTTCATGAATGAATATATCAAATATTCATCTATTAGAGTCTAAAACGTAATTTGTGAAAAAATTTGTTTTTTTGTAAAAATTTCAAATCCAACTTGGCAAAGGAAGCATTCTAAGAATTCTATATGGTAAATTTTATTTAGCCGACTATGCCTTTAGTTCAAATCTGTAATTGGACCATTTAAAAACAGAGCATTTTTTTGAAGGATAAAAAAGAAAGCCACTTCGAATTTACGAAGTGGCTTCCATTTTTATTTTCAGGAAATATTGACAAATCATTCAATATTCATCCTCTTGGTACTGTAGATTTTTTTAGAATCCCCACAATCTGGTAATGTTGAATCCTACCGAGAAGTTGTCCCAGCTAAGTTTCCTCATGTTGTTCAGCATCATGTCCTGAGGCAACAGGGTATCGTTGCTTCCGACATAGATCTGGAAAGCATGGGTACTTGTTGAAACCTCGTAACCAAATGAAACAACTGGTTCCGGATGGATGG
>JBBIUJ010000262.1:0-6186 GCA_037440345.1 Prolixibacter sp. | reverse complement strand
TGTTGGCGGTAACATGGTTGGCAAATATTACTTTCCCATCTTTTTCAAGCTGATATTTGAGTTGGCAGCCGAATGGGAATTTATCGAGATCGTTGCATACCCAGGCTTCAATCGCTGTTTCTTCGCCTGAAACGAACTGATTCCGATCGCTGCGCAAAGAAACCATCAACGGTTGCAACGCATTTCGATAGGCAAAGTATGCCTTCTTGGGCTGGCGGTCAACATCCATGATGGTTTTCATCCATCCGGCCGGCCAGGCATCGATAAAGAGATGGATGGCAAACGAGACCATACGCGGATCGCGACGGAACGACTCGGTTACAAACTTTATGGCCCATGCCTGGTAATCCTGGCTGGCTTCAATCCAGTCGTTCAGCGAGTGTTGGGTATTGTACCACATGTAATGAAACCGGTGGGTTTGCGATAGTGCAATGCGGTTGGCATTCCAATTCTTCTCCTCTTCCTTTCCTTTGGGCAACCATGACTTTGGATAATATTTCTGCATCACGTTGAGCGGATCAAGCCCTTCCGCCCCAAACTCACCGCAACCATAATTCCACCCCGGTTTTACCAGTTGCCAGTATCCTTTGTACATCTTGCCCAAACCCAGACCATGGCCGTTGTACCAGGTGTTGTAGCAATGGTTATCAGGTAGTCCGGGGGATGGCGGATCATAATCACCGTCACCGGCTTTGATCACCCGGTCCGGATTGGAGAGCAAAACCACCTGGTCGAGCGCTTTGAAAAAATGGTAAAATTCGGATAGATCATTCAGACATCGCTGCGGATGACCCTCGGCATTCGGGAAACGTTCGTTGATGTAGGTTACCATGATGGTTGAAGGATGCTTTCGCACCAACCGTTCCATCTCCTCAGTTTGCCGAATGGCTTCGGTAACTTTGTTCCGCCGGACGACACCAAACAAAGGCAAATCGGTCTGATTCAACATCCCTAACCTATCGCAGTAATCATATACTTCGGATTGTACCGGACGCTGGGTAAAACGCAGGTAATTCATGTTGCACAGTTTGGCCAGCAGGATATCGTCCCGCAACTGGTCCAGGTTTTTTGTCTTAACATCCTGCTGTTCAAATCCCATGGTATTAGCTCCCCGTAAACGGATCATCTTTCCATTCAGGTACATATTCCCCTTGGGAGAACTGATCGTATCCATGGTAAAACTTCTCATTCCGAATTGCTGAACACGGCTGTCCGTCAGGTTTCCTTTTGCATCGTACACCTTTATTTGCACCTGATAAAGCCAGGGATTTTCAGGTTCCCACTGCCTGAAATTTTTCATCTTGACAGGTATACGCAGGTAATTTACCCCGTATCCCATTTTCAGCCGTTTCTGTTCCCAGTCGGTCGGTTTGGCCAAATCGCCAACTCCCGGGATATAGGTAGTCGCAGGAATATATTCATAATCCTCCACCATTGTGTCAGGGAAATTCTGCCCATATACCGATAGTTTCAGTTTGGCATCCGCCGGATATTGAGAGAAATTGTTCAGTTCCACCCAGGTTTCAGCAATGGAATCCTTCAAAAGCGGACGAACGAAGATGTCGTTGATATGTAGTGGCGATCGAGCTTCCAAATAGCAATCCTGACTGATGCCCATGCCCGGAAGGCAGATGTGCCAGCCAAGATCTGGATCATCGAACCCCAGGCCGGTTGCCGCATATATTTTGTCGCCAACAATGTTATTTCCCTGGTCATCCTTCCCATTTTGGGTGGCATAATCGTTTTCAACTTTGACCAGGATTGTATTTTTGCCAGGTTTTGCGATTTTGGAGATGTCAAATTCGAACGGGGCAAAAAAACCTTCGTGTGTTCCGCATAAGCTACCGTTTACAAAAACGGATGCTCTGTAATCGACTCCTTTGAAGCAGATAAAAAGGTTGCCTTTAGCAAATTCGGCGGCGGTGAGGTCAACCTCTTTGCGGTAATAGGTAACAGCCCTTCCGAGCGGAGGACCGTAATGTGGAATGGTAACTTTTTCCCACTTGCCATCGCCCCGAAGTGTCGAAGCAAAATCACTGAGATCAGCTGAAGTTTCAACCCTCCAGTTAAATTCTGAAAGGGGAATTTTAATTCTGGTTTCAGCCGGGACCGGGGCCAGGTTTTGCATAAATGGCTCGTACTTTTTCCGGATTTTATCCAGTTCGTCATACAATTCCTCTTTGGTCGAGATGGTTTTCACCACCTTAAAAACCGATCCCGGATGGTGGTTTACAGGCAAATTGATTTCAGGAAGCGCCGGTGGCTGAGGTTCTGTGAGCAGATTCGTTCGGGTATTGTATGTTCGGGTGGCAATATCGGCAAACTTGTCCTGCGAAAAATTTTTCTGAAATATCAGAAGCAGTAAAAGCAGTAAGGTAATTTTTTTCATCAGTTTTGAGTTTTTATCACTATTTACTCAATGGTTTTGTGTGATCCTTCCGGCAATATATTTGCAATAGTGGCTTTAAGCGGTTCATTGGGTCCCGGAATACCGGTTTTGGGATTACCAGGCCAACCACCATTTTTATGAACAGTTTCCTGAATTTTTTTCAACAAAGCGTAAATTGATTCCCGCCCGGTTTCCGGTCGATAAAAGCCCAGCTTAATTCCATCCAGGTTTCCGCCTGATTTGTCGGCATGTTCAGGTTTAAAACAGGCGCGAACATTATCTTTTATCGTATTGCCCCGTTCGTTGGGACGCACGCCAATCGTTCCGCAATCGGCAACACCATTAACCCAAATAACATTTCCCGTAACCGTGAAATACTCGGCGAGATCGTCCAGTGCAATAATTGAAGAACCCGGAAATCCCGAAGATTTGAATACGATATTATCATGCCAACGATTACCCTTACCCGAACACCATGCATATATTGCCCCTCCTTCATCAAGAATTTGTTCCGGTTCAACAACCACATTGCATTCAATCCGATTTGAATTGGAATGAATATATGGTTTAATTGTTTCTCTGTCGAATTTAAAGGTTTGGTTTTTAATTCCCTCCTGGATCTTTACAGGAAAATCTGCGAAGCGGATGTTAAACATGTTCCACCTCTGCACCTGTCCATCAAAAGTTCCGGTAGCGGCAAAAGCAGGATCACCCATTCTGCCGGGATCAGCGCCTACAGTAGAAATGGCACAGTAAGCAGAACGTTGCAATAAATTATAGCTGATCAGATTTTCGCCACTTTGATAAATTTGAATGCAGGGGGAGTGCCAATAATTGCCTAATCCATGATCGTGAATGTAGTTTCGGGTAATTATGTTGCCCTTGTTTACATCGAGTGTTCCCGGCCCATAGCCTTCTAAAAAAAGCCCCCCACTACCGGTATATCCAATTTCATTGCCCTCGATTCTGTTTTGCTGTCCGAAGTGATTGATACAAATACCGTATGCGCCGCAATGTAAGATTTTGTTACCGGTTAAAGAACAATCCTTTGTATCCGTCATGTATATTGTCGCATCCACATTTTCCCATTGCCGCATTAGCCATGCGTAAGGCCATTGATTTTCCGGCAACCGGTCGGTGTATTTAAATGTTATACCCTTAAACTCAATATCATGAACTGCCTGATTTCTGATCTCATCGCCCTGAAAGCGCACCAATTCACAGAGGCGGGGAGCAATCACTTCAGCTTTCGATAAATCTTCACCTTCTTTCGGATAATAATAGACTTTTCCAGCCTTTGAGTCAACAGCCCATTCACCCGGTATATCAATAAAGCACAATGCATTTTCAAAACGGTAGCCCCGTTCACTCGCATTTCGTGACGCGCGCACATTAACCTGCCGACTATTCCAACGCAGGGTTCCTTTTCCCGGATCAACATCGGTTACTACTCCATTTCCGATGACACCGTACTGGGCCATGATGCAAACCATCTCGGCATCGCCGTTTGAAGGAAGATATTTTAGCTGTCCTTTGTTTGTAAAGGTTATCAGTTGTCCCTCAATATCGGGTTTACCGGCCACATGATCTTTGTTCCATTTCCTCCAGTGTTCGGCATTCGATTGCGAACGCGTACCCATCTTCCCGTTTATGTAGAGATAATGGAACAACCATCCCTTTGGTATATTTGCTACCCATAATTTACCTTTCACATTTTCAGCGACATCCGGGAGATCTTCTTCCAGCCGCTTCCATCCGGTGATGCGCTCCCCTCCACTAACCACCGGTGTTTCATTTGAATAGGAACGGTAGACAATGGGGGTCTCTTTCTCTCCTGAATCTTCTGGCTTTAGAACAAAAGTTGAGTCGAGCGCATATTCGCCACCACGTAAAAAAACTGTCAAGCCCCGGTGGGGATTATTTTTGGCAGACGAAAGGTAGTCCCTTACCGCTACTTTTGCTTTTTCGAGAGAACGAAAAGGCTTTTGGATAGAACCGGTATTATGATCACTCCCTTTTGGGGACACGTAAAACTCTTTCGTTTTTTGAGCCTGCGAATAAAGAGAGATTAAGACAATGAATAATATTAAGCCGACGTCGTACCATGAAAACTGAAATATATTTCGTTAATGGCTTGTTTGAAAATTTACCAGCCAATTGCGTTAAAACGTTGAATTACAGAAATTATGCAAACATATTTCCATTCTGTTTTGTCTAATCAGCACGACCTTTTCCCATCAATATCCCTAAAGTCGATTTCGAATGTTTCGTTGTTGTGCAGGGTAATGGTTGCACCCAGGGCCGACCAGTTTGCTGTTACCTCGGTGATAGTTAGTTCTTTGATTGGTGATAACTCCTCATCGGTCCAATCGCTGTCATCCGTTTTGTGCAACAACACAGTAATCATCAACTCCATGGCAGGATTTTTTGCCATTCGCTTCCTGGTAGCATAAATGACCGTACTCTCGTCTGCCTCCGCATTCCGGTCGCTGTGTACCAGTGTATTGAGGGCATCCCAGCCGTGATAGGCAATCAAGGCAACCCTTCTTCCCGGGATAGATGCCGTGATGACCTTCCGGTTACCCTCCTCTAATTGATTGACGATTGCTTTTTGCCCCTTGATGTGGGGCAGGCCGAAATGGCCAAGGGTCAATTCATGTTCGAATGCCAATCGGGTGCGGTCAACCCTGATCACTCCTCCCGGGATGGTTATTTCGGCCAGGTCAATGATGTATCCCACCCCGTTGTTTGGCGGTTTCCGCATGATGGCCTGCCTGTAAAGAACATCCTTGCGGATACCATTGTAAAGCATACTCTGGGAGGTGGTAAAAACACTGTTTTTTTCTGAATCGTTGTCAATTTTCTGTCCGGTGAGGTAGAAGTTTACATCATCGCCTCTCAAATCCCTTGGATCCAGGCTACGGAAGCTATATTCCATTGAAGTTCCCCCATTCGGATTATGATCCTCCCATGGGAAATGGGTATTGTAGGCCAGCTTTGAATAATTGGGGTCGTCGTAATAGACTTTTCCCGGAATGATCTCTGATGTGCCTGTTTTTCCGTGGTTGACCAAAACTAATCCCGGATTTTCCAAAACAATCTTGTTCGATTCGTTTCCGAGACTTTCCCACATTCCTTCGTTTTCCTTTGCCGTCCAGAAGGGTGAATTGTCCGGTAAAGCCAGACAGATAAATGGCAGAAACATCAGAAAGGGACTTCCGGCACAACTGTAATTTTGGATCATGTACTCCTTCTGCCCATAAAATCCCAGGCTGGGAATATCATTGCAATAAAATTCCTCCCTGGTAACAAATTGAAGCAGGGAACCCGAACAAAGACGTCTTGCCCAACCGGCATCAAGCCCAGATTGCTCTTTCAGCATAAAGGCAACCGGGAAGGCTCCGGAGACCCAGGTCCGGTAACAGATGCTTCTGGACCACATGTTGATATAACCGTTGCGGGCAAAAAACCCGGTTACGGATTCCATCAGTTTTCGGGCCGATTTTTCAATGATTTCAGCTATTTCGGGATAGTATTGGTCGCCAAAAGTGCGGTTCCAGATGGTGGTGTAAACAATAAAAAGGCTGATGGAATAGTAGTTGTAGGTCTGCTCAAGGTACCACCCGTCTCCGGAATGATACGATACCACCCACAGCAGATGGCTTTTCAGCAACTCGTCATCTATCGCGTAGCCATATTTCTTCAAAAACGAAAGGGTGGTGATATTGAAAATCCGCCAGTTATTCTGGGTTGTCCGGTGATGCGCCCATTTGGATATGGTGACGACCATTTCATCC
>JBBIUJ010000261.1:0-6190 GCA_037440345.1 Prolixibacter sp. | reverse complement strand
ATAATATTAATTGTCCATTTTCAATTGTCAACTGTCCATTGTCCATTGTCCATTACAATGTTACCAGGAATACTTTTTTCTGGGTTCCTCTCATGATATCAACAGAGATGATTTGACCGGGAGAATAGGCTTTCATTCTGGCCATGTAGTCGTAAATGCTGCCTACTTTTTTACCATCGATCGCTATGATGATGTCTCCCTTCATAAGACCGGCTTTTGAGGCAGGTTTACCCGGGGTGACCCCGTCAATACGCATTCCCTCCTTTTCTGATCCTGCAAAATCAGGAATAATTCCCAGAGTAACTTTTAAATCTGTTCGTGTGGATATGCCAACTTTAGGTCCGCTCTCCTGGTAAGTCAGTCTTTTACTTCGATTGGCTACCTCACTGATCAACAGATAAGCGCTCTCAGTAATCATTTTTTCTCCATTGATGTTGATTCTGTCGTAGGTGTCTTTTGGCGTGTGATACTGGTCATGTACCCCTGAGGTGAAGTAAATGACCGGAATATTCTCTCCATAAAATGAGGCGTGATCGGATGGCCCATATCCCTCTTTGGATATTTTAAGGTTGTATCCATGAATAAGGCTATCGACCAATGCATTGGATTCCAGTGCTGTACCAACTCCGCCAACCGTCAGGTCCTTTGTAGAATCAAGTCGGCCTACCATGTCAAAATTGAACATGGCATCAGCTTTACCCTGAGAATAGGGAGGTTCTTTAACAAATGCTTTTGATCCAATTAATCCAAACTCTTCCGCCGTAAATGCAGCAAAAACGATAGGGCGTCTGTTGCTTTTTTCGTAAGAGAACTTTTGAGCTAGCTCTATAACAGCAGCTACACCTGAGGCATTATCATCTGCGCCATGATGCACGGCTACAGTATCCGGCATTCTTGAACCGGAACCAGCTCCACCATATCCCAGGTGATCGTAATGGGCCCCTACAATAATAAATTCATCAGAAAGTTTAGGATCCCTGCCAGGCACCATTCCAACAATATTTTGTGTAACAGTCACTTTAGGAAGAACTGAAGCCTCACCTTGCACAACAATATCCGTCTGTTTGAAATAGGGCATTTGATCTTTTTTGATCTTATTCTCAATCTCAGCGATGCTTAGTTGCTTATCCAGGATGAGATCAGCGGTCTTTTGGGAAATCTTCATGACTGGAACAGAATAGGGGGCGCTGTTTTTGTCAAACATTGTAGCTTTGGCAGCCCCTTTTGTATTAAAATCTGGTGTGACTATTAATATACCGTTTGCATGGTGGTCTATTGCATTCAAAACTTTGGAACGAAGATCGCTATGTTTCTTCATCTCTTTGTTTTGTGCCAGATTATCCGGAACCCCATCCAAAATAAGTACCCAACAGTTTTCTGCCTGATAATTTTGATAATCATCCCATTTCAGGCTGTCGGTTGATATGGTCATCCCATATCCGGCTAAAGCCAGAGTACCGGAAAACGACTTGTTGGCGGAGAAGAATAATGGTTCGTAATCATCTCCCAATTCGAAAATTTTCTGGGCGGACTTAAGATGGTTTTCTTTACCAAACTTAAATCCTGTAATTAATTTAACTGGCTGATATCCTTTATTATATAGCATTACAAGACCAGATTTTCTGAATTTCTCAGCAATAAAATGCGCCGCAAGTGAATCGCCCGGCAAACCAGGTTTCCTGCCTTGAAATTCTTCGGAAGATAGAATTTTGATGGAGGAGGCGAGCTCTTGATCGGTAATTTTCGGCTGATATTGCACCTTACAAGCCGCAAGAAGCACCAAGGCGCATAACGGGAATTTTAAGAAAATCTTCATTTGATAAATATTAGTGGGATATAGTTTGGATGGACAAATATAATGATCTCTTCAGGTTTTTTAATACTTCTGCATGAACAGGATCAATGAATATTTAGTTTATTTGTAAAAAGTTACCTGACATTAAATTCTTTTGAAGATCGAGTATGAGATTAATCTTTGGTCATTTTCGTTGGATCATTTATGGTATTTTTGTTATGCTTACTTCTTGTGTACCAATGGGTAAGATATCAATACAGGTTTCAGTGCCACCCGAAAAACCAATATCAAATGAAATACAGAGTGTTGTGCTTATGAACCGAAGCATGAACAGCGCTTATTCAAACCTGAACCAGGACTCACTTGAAAATTTATTTATTAAAAGGAAATTGGTATTGGATGAGCTTATGCTTGACAGTATTGCTGCGGATACTACCCTGAAGGTTACTGGAAAAGCTTTGTACGAATCAGGCAGGTTCGATGTTGTCATTCCGGTACAAAGAAATCTTGCGAATATAAATCCTTTATATTCGGCCAAATCCCCTTCGTTAAGTCTGGCACAGGTAAAACAGATTTGTACCGAATTTAAAACTGATGCACTGCTGACACTGGAGAATTTTTACGAAAAAGTTAACACTTCCTATCAGATTGGATTTGACCGATTTACGGAATATGGATCTCTCAAACAGTACAATATTATTGTTCAGGTGGCGTATCATTCCAAATGGAAATTGTATCAACCTTCCGAAAAATTAAAAATTGCCAGTTTCGAAGTAAATGACACCATTTTCTGGGAAAGGAACGGAAACTCTCTGCAAGAAACATACGAGGAATTGCCAACTATTAAAGATGCCCTCCTAAGTGGAGCCATCGAAAACGGACAGACCCTTTCAGGTTATATAACACCTGGCTGGCAGGAACAGACAAGAAATTACTTTATCACCAACAATGCAGAGGCGGATAGGGCAATAGCTTTTGTAAAGAACGACAAGTGGAAAGATGCCGAAGGGATTTGGTTGAAATTCTCAAACACCCCCTCCTCAGGTTTGAGAAGTATGATTGAATACAATCTAGCCCTTGCTGCTGAAATGAATGGCGATTTGAAGGGAGCCATTCAGTGGGCTGAAAAATCTTTTAAATCGAAATACAGCAAAATAGCTGAGGAGTATATTAAATTACTAAACAGGCGTTTAGATAATAATTGAGTTAATCGCATCACAATTCCAAACCAAAATTCGCATTATTTTCTATTTTTGCCAACGTTTTGGTGAGGTAAACTCAAAGGGAAAATTGCTATTAAGAATTTCGGATCCAGTATGAAAAATCACTTGTAAATTAATTTAAATATTTGTATATGAAGTTATTAGATGGAAAAACGGCAATTGTCACTGGCGCTAGCCGGGGTATTGGAAAATCCATTGCGGTTTTGTTTGCACAACAAGGTTGTAATGTAGCTTTTACCGATCTTTTTTACGATGATATTGCTAAAGAGACTGAAAACGAGTTAATTGCTTTAGGTGTTAAGGCAAAAGCCTACGCATCAGATGCTTCTAAATTTGATGATACAATGCAGGTAGTCGATCAGATCGTTAAGGATTTTGGCGGAATCGATATTTTGGTTAACAATGCCGGTATTACAAAGGATACTTTGCTGATGAGAATGACACAGGATCAATGGGATGCCGTAATTAATGTAAATCTCAAATCCGTGTTTAATTTCACGAAGGCAGTGCAAATGACGATGTTGAAACAAAAGGGTGGATCAATTATCAACATGAGTTCTGTAGTTGGGGTGAGTGGTAATGCCGGACAGGCCAATTATTCTGCTTCAAAGGCCGGAATAATTGGTTTTACCAAGTCGATTGCCAAAGAGTTGGGATCCAGGGGAATTCGTTCAAATGCGATTGCCCCAGGCTTCATTATCACCGAGATGACAGCCAAAATACCTGAGGAGGCCCGTAAGCAATGGGAAGCATCTATTCCTATGAAAAGGGGTGGATTACCCGAAGAGGTTGCCAAGGTTGCCCTGTTTCTTGCTTCCGATCTCTCATCCTATGTTTCAGGTCAAGTGATCAATGTCTGTGGCGCCATGAACACATAAAAAAAGCCGCGAAAGCGGCTTTTTTTATGTGTAATTCATTCAATCAGAATATTTTAAAACCAATAGATACCGTAAATGCGTTTCCTTTGCTTGAGAAGTTGGAGCTCAGGTTGGTGGTATCAAATGTTTTGGAGAGTGCCCATGCATAGCGGATATCCAGGGTGAAATTCAGGACATCCACTCCGGCACCCAATTGGTAATCCAAAGCAGAATTATTGAAATTGTATTTTATACTTTGATCACTGTTATATCCGGTAGGAAAGGAGATGGCCGGACCGGTAAAGGCGCGGATAGAGGCAACTTTGAGATCAAGCACCTTAAGGCCTACCAATACCGGAACCTGTATGGACTTCATTTTTATGGCATCTCTGGTTGATCCAACAGAAAATCCTCCATTTTGAACAACATACAAAAATTCGGGTTGCAGATAAAATTGTTTACCTCCGAACCGTCCAAAAGCGCCGAAATTATACCCTCCCTTCGAAGACGGAGTAAACGTACTCATGTCAGAAGTCAGCTTTGAGGAATTGTACCCCACTTTTATTCCAAGGTCAAAAGTCGAAGCAAATGTTACCATCGCCAATGTTAGCAATGATAAAGTCATCAGTGTCTTTTTCATTTCGATAAATTTTGCTTTAAGTTAAATTCAAATATATAAAAAAAATGGCAATTCATTGTGATCCCAGGTTATCAATTACTGCTGCTTACCTGCCAGACCTTTGATGCCTTTCTTTGTTCAAAGTTATCCCCGCTTTTGCCTGCAACAAAGTTATTTCAACGAAAGTGTCAATCACATCAATTAAATGCCGATTTTGCCATATCAAAGCTTTCGTTCCTTGCTAATCAGTTGATAAGCTTCATTTACTTTTTTGAATTTCTCATTCGCAGCCTGTTGTATTTCTTCGCCAAGATAGCTTACCTTGTCAGGGTGATATTTAACTGCCATTTTGCGATAGGCCCTTTTTACCTCTTCGTCAGTTGCAGTCGGAGCCAACTCCAATACATCGTAAGCCCAGTCTGTCTTTGGGATCAACATGGCTTCAATGGAGGTGTAGTCTGGAGTTGAAATTCCAAGATTGATGGATATAAGCCTGATTAACTTTAGTTCATCGGGATGGATTTCACCGTCAGATGCAGCTATACCAAATAGAAAATGAATGAGTTGCAGCCTTCCTGGATAATCCATGTAATTTTTAATCTGATGGCAGACATCGGTAACCGGAATGTTTTGTTTCGTCAAATCCTGCAATATCCGTAAGGCATTCTGTGCGCCTTCCGCACCAAAATTGACTTTAAAGAATTCTTTCACATAATTTAGTTCCGACTTCATGATCTTTCCATCTGCATTCAATACTGCCGAAACCAGAACAAGCAGACTGAAAAGGTAATCATTAGGGGTTGTCCGCGCACCGTTTCCAAATGTATGTGCATTTGGATCTGATTTTTCGGAAAGATCAAACAATGTTCCCAAAACAAATCCTGCCAATGCACCGATGGGACCGCCCAGCGTCCATCCCAAACCACTACCTATCCATTTTCCAAACATGACTCTTTGACTTTAAAAGTTGATCCAATTTTAAAATTTGCGCAATAATTAGCTGATTATCATTGTTCTCTATTACAAAATCAGCCAATCGTATTTTATCTTTATCCGCCAGCTGATGATTTATTCGTTGCAAGACATCTTCGGGTCTTGAATGATCTCTTTTCGACACACGCTCAATTCTTTCCTGTACATCAGCAACAACCAAAACAGTGAAATCAAAATTATGATAGCTTCCTGTTTCAAAAAGAATAGCTGCTTCGTAAATCACGTAAGGAAAATTTGAATTTCCGGCGCTCCATTCTTCAAATACACGATGCACGGCAGGATGGATAATGCAATTGAGTTTCTCAAGCAGTTCACGGTCATTGAAAACTATGGAAGCCAACTTCTTACGATTCAACAATCCCTCTTCTGAATAAATATCCAAGCCGAATATTCCAATCAGGTCAGCGATAACTTGTGGGTCTTCATTTTGTAACCTTCGGGCTTCAACATCGGCATTGAATACAGGTATTCCCAGTACACTGAAAACCTTGCAAACAGTCGATTTTCCGCTTCCTATGCCACCTGTAATACCAACCTTCAGCATAACTTCTATATATTAGCGTTCCAGGATATACTCAACTTCTTTTGGGGCATAGCTAACAGCCAACACAACATTTGAATGGCTTTCGAAAGTTACCGCCAAACGTTGATCTTTAAGGGAAATCTTCTCAAAATTGATAAAAGCACGAAAGTCTCTGTAATC
>JBBIUJ010000260.1:0-6195 GCA_037440345.1 Prolixibacter sp. | reverse complement strand
CTCAGGAAGCTTTCAGGCAATGGCTGAAAAACAAATACACAACCATCGATGCACTAAATATTGCCTGGGGAGCGGCCTTTTGGAGCCAGTGGTTCAACAGTTTCGACCAGGTGATCATTCCCAATACCAACCTTGTAGGGTGGTGGGGCAACAACCCCCATGCCTTGCTCGATTTTAAAAGATATTCTGCTGATTCGGAGGCCGAATTTCTTGATTATCAGGCTGGAATATTGCGGAGTTTTATTTCTGAAAACCAATATATTACAACCAATTATACTGCGGTTTGTACAGGTTCTGACCCCAGGCGCACTACTAAACTCGATTTCGCTGCCTATACCGCCTATCCGAATGGTGGCGGCAATAATATTGGCGAATTAGGCTTTCGCTTGGGCGACAGCAAAGTTGTATTATTTGCTTCTGAATATTACAAATCGGTTGGTAGCGTTTCCGGAGTGATGGAAATGCAACCAGGGCCCGTCAACTGGGGCTACTACAACCCACTGCTTCTGCCGGGTACAGTGCGCATGTGGTTGTACCACAGCTTCGCCGCCGGTGGCAAGCTAGCCTGTTCCTATCGTTTCCGTCAGATCTTGTATAGCTCGGAACAATATCATGCAGGGGTAATTCAGACCGATGGAACAACACCTTCGCAAGGCGGGAAAGATTATATCCAATTTATGAAGGAAATAAAAGAGCTTAGAAAACAGTACAAATCAGGCGCGAAAATGCCTGAAAAACTCGCTGCCCGCACGACAGCCATCCTTTGGAACCTCGAAAATTTCTGGTCGATCGACAGGCAAAAACAGACCTTCCAGTGGGATGCCTGGAATTACCCGGTCAAATTCCTGGAAATGACGAAATCGATGGGCGCTCCTACGGATGTAATCCCCGAAACAGCCGATTTCTCGAAATATAAATTCCTGATTGTTCCGGCGTATGAACTGGCCGATTCGGCATTGGTGAAAAAATGGACTGATTATGCAACAAACGGAGGGCATTTGATCATAACCTGTCGCACGGCAACCAAAGATCGTGCCGGCCATTTCTGGGAAGGGGAGTGGGCAACTCCCATTTCCGGCCTTATCGGCGCGCACGTTAAAGCCACCGATATGCTTTCGGGTTACGCCAAAGGGGACATCCTGATGAAATCGGTCCATTACAGTTGGAACAACTGGGCCGATCTGCTCGATGCCGATAAAAATACCAATGTGCTTGCCACTTATGACAACCAGTTTTACAAAGGAAATGCAGCAGTTGTACAACGCAGGGTTGGCAAAGGTGCGGTAACTTACATTGGCGTCAACACCGACGATTCAAGACTTGAAAAGGACATACTGCGTGATATTTACTCGAATGCCGGGGTTACTACCGAAGATTACCCTGAAGGAATATATGTTTATTGGCGCGACGGATTTTATATTGCAGTAAATTATTCTTCGGATAATTATACAATGAACCTACCCCTATCTGCCAAAATATTGGTTGGGGAAAGTGTATTGAAACCTGCAGGTGTATTGGTTTGGAATGAATAATTATAACAAAAAGTAATATTTCTAATGAAGCGAATCTCTCTTTTTATTCTATTTCTGGTTGTTACAGGATACGTGTTTGCAGCCGGACCGGTTCAAACTTTGCAAAATGGTATGAAGGTTTCGCCCCAAAAGGGAGCGGCCAGGACCATTGAAATCGGAGTTGTCAATAGCCGGATTATTCGTGTTCAGGCATCACCTGAAAACGTTTTGCCCAACATCTCAAGTCTCTGCGTTGTGCCGGGATTAACAACAAAAACTCCTATAAAAGTGACAAGCGATGCGCGATATGCGCAACTATCTACCGATGAACTTACGGTGAAAGTTTCCCTGCTTACGGGTGAAATTTCATTTATGGATAAGTCGGGGAAAGTATTGCTTCAGGAGGCAGCAGGCGGGAGAAGTTTCAAACCCTTTTCCGTTGAAAACGATAAAGGCTACACCATGCAACAGGTTTTCACAGGTACCCCCGGAGAAGCGATTTATGGGTTGGGGCAACATCAGTCAGATGACTTCAACTATAAGAACAAAAGTGAAGATCTTTTCCAGTACAACACGAAAGTGTCTGTGCCTTTCATTATCTCGACCAACAATTATGGGATTTTGTGGGATAACTATTCGCAAAGCAAATACGGAGATACGCGTGACTACAAAGAGCTGAACCAGTTTGCACTATACAACAAAGAGGGTAAAGAAGGTTCCCTTACAGCGACATACAATCAAAAAAACCGGGCTCCTATCATTCGGCAGGAGTCGGCAATAGATTACGAAAACCTTACAACTGTTAAGAAATTTCCTGCCGACTTCAATTTCAACGAAGGTTCTATCGTTTGGGAAGGATCGATCGCTGCCAATGAAACCGATATTTATAAGTTCAGCCTGTATTATGCCGGATACACAAAGGTGTGGCTCAACGATTCGTTGGTGGTGCCTGAACGCTGGAGAACATCATGGAACCCCAATACCTATAGGTTCTCCTTTCCGTTGGCAAAAGATAAACACACTAAAGTCAAACTGGAATGGAAACCCGACGGCGGCGTTTCATACATTGGGCTAAAAGCGCTCTCTTCATCTCCTTTGGAGAAAAAGGGCAACCTATCCTTCCAATCAGAAATGGGAGATAAGATGGATTATTATTTCGTTGCAGGGAAAAATATGGACGAAGTGATCAGTGGCTACCGCACCCTGACCGGCAAGGCGAGCATCATGCCCAAATGGGCCATGGGTTATTGGCAGAGTCGTGAACGCTACAAAACTCAGGACGAATTGCTGAATGTTGTAGCCGAATACCGCAAACGTAACATCCCGCTCGACAACATCGTGCTTGACTGGAGCTACTGGCCAGAACCCTCATGGGGTAGCCATCAGTTCGATCTTTCACGTTTCCCCGATGCAAAGGGCATGGTGGATTCGGTACATAAATCGAATGCTCATATCATGATTTCGGTTTGGCCGAAGTTTTACACATCAACCGATCACTTCAAACAATTTGAGCAAAAAGGCTGGATGTATATACAGGCTGTAAAAGACAGCATCCGCGACTGGATTGGGCAGGGATATGTTGGTTCATTTTATGATGCCTACAGCGCCGATGCACGCAAGTTGTTTTGGAAACAGATGAGAGACAACCTTTACGTAAAGGGGTTCGATGCATGGTGGATGGATGCATCTGAACCCAATATCAGGGATTGTACCGATATGGTATATCGCAAGAAATTGTGCGGACCGACAGCTTTAGGTTCGTCCAATAAATATTTCAATGCTTATGCTCTGATGAATGCTGAAGCAATTTATGACGGACAGCGCGAAACAGAGAACAACAAACGTGTCTTTTTGCTAACCCGGTCAGGCTTTGCCGGTTTGCAACGATACTCTACGGCAACCTGGAGTGGCGACATTGCAACCCGTTGGGAAGATATGAAAGCGCAGATATCTGCCGGCCTTAACTTTGCAATGTCGGGTGTTCCTTTTTGGACAATGGACATCGGTGGATTCTGCGTGGAAAAACGCTATGAAATTGCGCAGCGTAATTTTAATCAGACAGGTATTGAAAATGCAGATCTTAATGAATGGCGCGAACTTAATTTGCGTTGGTTCCAGTTCGGGGCCTTTTGCCCGCTGTTCCGCAGTCATGGACAATTTCCCTACCGCGAAATATATAACCTTGTCCCGGAGAATCATCCGGTTTACAAAAGCCTCGTTTACTATGATGAACTGCGTTATCGTCTGATGCCCTACATTTACTCTTTGGCAGGTATGGCCTATCATAACGACTACACACTAATGCGATCGCTGGCAATGAGCTATACCGGCGACAAACAGACTTACGGCATAAGCGACCAATTCTTGTTGGGTCCGGCATTGATGGCGTGTCCCGTCTATACTTACAAAGCCCGTAACCGTGATGTTTATTTTCCGGCCGGCACCGACTGGTACGATTTTTATTCGGGCAAACTCATTGCCGGAGGTGCAAAAAAGATCATAGATGCTCCGTTGGAACAAATTCCGCTCTTTGTTCCGGCTGGTTCCATCCTTCCGATCGGACCCGTCATGCAATATGCCTCAGAAAAGATGGCCGACAACATCGAAATTCGGGTTTACAAAGGTAAAGACGGCAAGTTTAGCCTGTACGAAGATGAAGGCACCAACTACAATTACGAAAAGGGGGCTTTTTCAACCATCAGTTTTGAATACAACAATGCTGAAGGTACACTAACCATTGGTGATCGCAAAGGCAGCTTCCAAGGTATGCCGGTTAACCGGATATTTCATATCATTGCCATCGGTAAAACAACATCGGGGCCTAAGACCGTTCAGTATAACGGCTCCAGGACAGTGGTAAAACTATAGTGGATAGTACTGACAGATAAGGTATTAAGGTGTTTTATGAATATTAAAGAAAAACGACAAAAGAACTATCAATTCGTGAAATCAACAATTCTGGCCATCGTTATGGGAACCTCGCTTTTGGTTTCCGCACAAGAAAAAAAAGCTGTTTACCTCGACGTAAACAAACCCATTGAAGCGCGAGTTGAAAGCGCCCTTTCGCTGATGACCACCAAAGAAAAGGTGGCCCTTTGTTACGCACAGTCGAAGTTCAGTTCAAAAGGGGTTCCCCGTCTGGGAATTCCTGAGGTGTGGACCGATGACGGACCTCACGGAATCCGTGAGGAAGTATTTTGGGATGAATGGGGTGGGGCCCATTGGACAAATGACTCCTGTACTGCCTTTCCTGCACTTACTTGTTTGGCAGCCACATTCAATCCTGAATTGTCATTGCTTTATGGTAAATCGGTAGGAGAAGAGGCGCGCTACCGCAACAAGGGTGTATTGTTGGGTCCTGGGGTAAACATTTACCGCACACCATTGAACGGAAGAAACTTCGAATACATGGGTGAAGATCCCTATCTCAGTTCCAGAATGGTTGTTCCCTATATTCATGGAGTTCAATCCATTGGTGTAGCCGCTTGCGTGAAACACTTTGCCCTGAACAACCAGGAAGTGTGGCGTGGACATATCAATGTCAATGTGAGTGACCGCGCGTTGCATGAGATTTACCTGCCTGCTTTCAAAGCTGCCGTACAGGAAGGGAAAGCCTGGTCAATTATGGGTTCATATAACCAGTATGGAGGAGAACACTGCTGTCACAACGATCTGCTATTGAACAAGATACTTAAGAATGACTGGAAATTCGACGGAGTAGTTATCAGCGACTGGGGAGGCGTTCACAATACTGATCAAGCCGTCAAAAACGGTCTGGACCTTGAAATGGGAACATACACCAATGGCTTAACCACCAACGGAAATTTTCCCTATACGGAGTACTATCTGGCCAATCCGTTTCTGAAAGGCATCGAAGAGGGAAAATATGATATCTCCCTGCTTAACGACAAGGCCCGTCGTATCCTGCGTTTGATCTTCCGTACCACCATGAGCGCCAATCGGCCTTTCGGTCGGTTTGTTTCACCTGAACACAGTGAAGCTGCCCGCAAGATCGCCGGCGAGGGAATCGTACTTTTGAAGAACGACAAACAGTTTTTCCCGATACCCCTTCATAAATACAATAAGATTGCCATTATCGGCGAGAATGCTACCCGTAGTTTGGTAATTGGCGGTGGATCTTCTTCACTCAAAGTGGCTTACGAAATTTCACCTTTGCAGGCATTGACCGCCAAATACGGTAATGCACATGTTGTCTACAGTCTCGGTTATGCTTCGGGACCAGCAACCTACGGACGTGAAGAGTCATCTAAACTGAATGCTGATTCTTTGATGGCTGCCGCTGTCGAAGTTGCAAAGAATGCCGATGTGGTTCTTTTCATCGGTGGCCTTAATAAAAATCACTTCCAGGATTGTGAGGGTGGAGACCGCCATTCGTACGACTTGCCTTTCGGACAGGACAAACTGATTGACGGTTTGCAGAAAGTGAACAAAAACATGGCAGTGGTCCTGCTCAGCGGAAATGCAGTGGCAATGCCATGGCTGGATAAAGTACCCGCAGTCATGCAAGGATGGTACCTCGGTTCAGAAGCCGGGAATGCATTGACTGATGTGATCTCGGGAGAAGTGAACCCCTCAGGTAAATTGCCCTTCTCCTTCCCGAAAAAACTGGAGGACAATGCCGCTCACTTCTTTGGCAAACTTTCCTACCCGGGGACAGCATCAA
>JBBIUJ010000259.1:0-6253 GCA_037440345.1 Prolixibacter sp. | reverse complement strand
CGTTCACTTCGCCGGCATGCTTGCATCCCTTATCATAAATGATGGTCGAATTGGGCAATTTGTTTTTAATACCTTGAAGGATCGTGGTCGTCTTCGACGGAAATCCATTGTAGTTGGCCCATAACATGACGGAGTCGTTGGCATTCGGACCCACCACCGCAATTGTTTTGATCTTTTTACTTAATGGCAGCGTATTGTTTTTATTTTTCAGCAAAACCATACTCTCCCTGGCCATCTTCAGGGCTTTCTCACGGTTTGCCTGACAATCGACGACACTGTATGGGATTTTGGACCATTTCACCAATTCATCAGGATCGAACATACCCAGATCGAACCTGCCTTTGAACAATCTGCGCAGTGAAACATCGATCTGGCTCTCCTTGATCAGGCCTTTCTTTACCGCATCAATCAGGCTTTTGTAGCTGCTGCCGCATTCCACATCCGTTCCGTTCAGGACGGCATCCGCGGAAGCTGTCGGTGCATCTGGGTGAGTTTCGTGACGCGGGGTTCTCTTGTCTTTTTGATAGAAATCGTCAATGGCTCCGCAATCTGAAACCACAATTCCCTTGTAACCCCACGAATTTCTGAGTATGTCGACCAGTAGTTTATCGCTTCCGCAACAGGGTTTATCCTCAAAACGATTGTAGGCACACATAACCTGCTGCACGTTGCCCTCTTTCACCAGGGCTTCGAACGCCGGAAGGTAGGTTTGCCAAAGGTCTCGGTTGTTTACAATTGCATTAAAACTGTGGCGGTTTGATTCCGGTCCGCTGTGAACTGCAAAATGTTTGGCGCAGGCGAAGCTCTTGAAATATTTTGGATCGTCTCCCTGTAATCCTTTCACGGCGGCCACTCCCATTTTTGCCGTCAGAAAGGGGTCCTCGCCATAGGTCTCCATCCCTCGTCCCCACCTGGGATCGCGAAAGATATTGATGTTGGGGGTCCAAAAAGTCAAGCCTTTGTACCTGTCATATTGCTTTCCCTTCTGATAACTGTGGTACTTTGCACGGGCCTCGTCACTGATTACGCTAAACGTTTCGAACATGGCCGATTCATCAAAAGTAGCCGCCAGCGCGATAGCTTGCGGGAATACGGTCGCCAGTCCGGTTCTTGCCACTCCGTGCAGCGCTTCGTTCCACCAGTTGTAAACAGGAATGCCAAGACGTTCGATGGCAGGGGTTTTGTCCATCATCTGCATCACTTTTTCTTCCAGGGTAAGCCTGCCCAACAAATCATCGATCCGTTTTTCGGTTGAAAGTGCCGGATTCCTGAACGGGAGGTTCTGGTTTTGTGACCTTCCCGGTAGGGCAAGGAAAGAGAAGGCAATAATCGCAGAAATTAGAATAGATTTTCTCATAACTATTGAACATTTATTTTCGAAAGAGTTGGTATAGTAAGTGCAATCCCCATTTCTTAACTTCACTCTGAGACAATGTCATGACTGATCTCTTTTTCTCCTGATTAAGAGAAGATTTGCAATCCCTAATTTAATTACTGAATTATCTCCTGTAGTATTTGCTTGAATTTAAGTAGTTCATTCGCAGACAGTTTACCTAGGTTGGTAATTTTATCTGTGATCTTCACTTCTTTCCCATCATATATACCATTAACTGCAAACACAATTTTAGTTTTTACAAATATACAACTCAAAACAGGATTATTAATCTATTTGGCCGTAGATTTCCCCTCTGCTTTTTTCCCCACCATCACCAGCACATCCTCATCGCTCCACTCCTCGCAATGGCCTGCCATCGCGGTGAAATGGATGGAGGCATCTGACTTCGGGTTTTCGGTTTTATCGAGGAACATCTTTAAAAACCGGGTGGCCACGTTGGAATAGAGGCCATCCATGTCGCCGGTCCAAATCCAGATTTTGCCCTGCAGTTTGGGGCCAAGGGTTGACCAGTTTTTCTTCAGAACCTTCTTGATATCATATTTTTCCCATTGTTTGGCAATTTCGTGATCAATTTTTCCGGTTATCGGGTCGAACATCAGCGACGGCAGTCCATCCTTGCCTTTCGGGCCAAAGACTGCATTGTAGGCACCGAACTGACCACCGGAAATGAGGTAATTTCCTGAGCGGCTTATCAGATTCTCACTCTGGATCCACTCCTTCATGGATCGGGTCGGCTCTCCGTAAATGGTGCGTACACCCGGTTGCAGAAATCCGAACCGGTTGTAGAAGATGGTTTCATCACTGTAAATATTGATCAGTCCATAATGTTCGAAATCGAGCGGGTCCGGACTGTACGACCAGGTTCCATCAAAGAAATCGGGATAAAAAACCTGCAAGCCAACTGCAACCCATCCACCGGTGGACATTCCTGTTAGGTACCGCTTTTTGGAAGCCGGGTTATAGTTAACCATCTTTTCAATAGCCGGAATTAACTCTTCGGTAAGGGCTTTCCCGCATGGACCATTGTTCTCTGAGTCCACCTGGTAAGTATCGCCGTAAGGACCATGCGAATCGAGAAAGACATAGATAATCTGCGGCGCCTTGCCCGAAAACCACCAATTCATAAATTCCTTGTCCTGCAATTTGTTGTTAATAGAGGTGAACCGGCCATTCAGTCCGGGGGCGCGGTAGCAGATAGGATAACTATGCCCCGGATGATCGAAAAAAGTAGCGGGAAGTAATACCGATGCCTCCAGATAGCGGGGATGACCCGAAAATTCCGAAAGAAATTTGCTTTCGATCTCTATTGTTTTGACAAATTTATGCGCTGGTATAACTGCAGGAACGATCATTTTATTTAGTGTCAACTGAAAAGTTCCTGAGGGTGTTTGTAGCATGGAATCGACATTGCTGTACCAGTTTCCGGGTGCATTTTCCTGGGCATCATCGATGTTGTGCTTGTAAACGACCTGGCAGTAAACCTTGGCTGCTGATGGAAGAACTCCACTGCTCAATATTCCCTTGTCAGTAGAATTCAGGGTGAAGGTGGTCGTGCCATCCCAGTTTTGAGGCGTAACCCCTACCGTGAAATCTGAACCCTGACGTGGTTCTTTCAGATTTTGTTTTGAAAAGTGAAGAAGCAACCTGCCTCCCTTTGTGAAAGTTTCTTGAAGTTCGGGAGCGACCGATATTTTTGCGTTCCAGGAGGGTATCTCCTGCGCTTGTAAAAGGAGAGAGGAGAAGGGAAAAAGTAAAAAAAGAAACAAGAGTGATTTCATAAGTAGTAGTAATAACTTGAATTCGAGGAATATAGACAGGTTGCTTCTCCGCCGGCTGGCGGATCGCAAAGACGGTGCTTTTCCATTCATTTTATTTTTTCAATAAAGCACCGTCATTGCAAGCGCAACGAAGCAAACTACTAATTTAAAACCTGATAAACAACAAAAACAACAACCCGATGGCTATCCGGTAGTACCCGAAATATTTGAATCCGTAGTTTTCAACCAGTTTGATAAAGAGCTTTACTGCTGCCCATGCAGAGATGAAAGCAACTACCAATCCGATGGCCAGCAGGGTATATTCGTGTGAGGAGAAGGTAATGGGTGTTTTGACCAGTTCATATCCGGTAGCCGCGAACATCGTGGGTACTGCCAGCAGAAAGGAAAATTCCATGGCCTGCTTTTTATCAAGCCCGTTGAAAACTCCACCTATAATGGTAGCGGCTGCCCTGGAAACGCCCGGGATCATGGAGATGCACTGTATCAACCCGATCAGAAATGACCTACGGTAGGAGATTGACTCCAAATCCAGTGTCTTGCTCTCCCGCGCCACCACTTTTTTATCGATCAGTACAAGAATTATTCCACCGATCACCAGCGCCACACCCACGACATAGGGATTGAACAGGTACATCTTGATGGTTTTGTATGCCAGGAAGCCGACAATCCCGGTAGGTACAAAAGCTACGCCCAGTTTCAAATAGATGGTAAAGCTCTGTAAAAATCGCTGGGCATACATCATGACGATGGCCATGATTGCCCCAAGCTGAATGGCAATTTCGAAAGTTTTTACAAATTCCCCGGAGATTTTCATCACGCTGGATGCCATGATCATGTGTCCGGTGGAAGAGATTGGAAGGAATTCGGTTAGTCCCTCAACGATGGCCAAAATGATGCTGTCGAAAGTTGTCATGTGGTAAAATGTTATCGCGTTACCTGATAATTTTTTTTAGTTGTAGCAAATATAGTGTTCCTTTTTGATCCGCCACCAGACAGCAATCCAAAAGGGAATGCCATAATTTTACCTTTGTTCTTCATAAACCTTCAATTCCAGGCTTAAAATTTGTACTTTCGATTGATAGGTAGTTCCATTTTGCCTATATTCGATCATGGAACAGTCCGATCTTTAATTATACAGAAATGCTTATCTGTTAAGCCTTTTCACCATACTCTACAATGTTCTTGAAGGGGTAATCTCAATGCTTTGGTGATTCCGGGATGAAACCCTTGCTTTGTTTGGATTTGGCGTCGATAGTTTTATTGAAGTAATGTCCGGTATTGGAATAGCAGTTATGATTTTGCATATTCGCCAAAATCCCGCCAGTTCAAAAGGCAGGTTCGAAATAAGGGCTCTCCAAATTACCGGGATCGCCTTTTTTCTCCTCTCAGCCGGACCGCTATTGGGAATGATTGTAAGCATTATCAACAACATCAAACCGGAAACTACAATTTGGGGTGTAGTAATATCCCTAATATCAATTGTGGTAATGGTCTGGCTGATGAATGCCAAGAAGAAAATTGGAAGACAACTTAATTCTGAACCTATAGTAGCAGATGCCAATTGTACTAAGATATGTGTCTACATGTCTCTAGTATTGCTTGCTGCAAGCCTTATTTATGAGTTTACAGGATTTGCCTATGCTGATGTGATTGGAACAGCGGGTTTGATCTATTTTTCTATAGCAGAAGGAAAAGAGGCATTCGAAAAGGCAAAAGGGAAAGCTTGTTGTTGTGATCATTCCTGATGCGGTAAACATTGAGGTGCAATAATTTATCAATATTATTCAATTATTCAAGATATATATAGAATACTTGAATTATTTTATTTATATTTGCAGATCATTTTTAATAAAATCAATAAATGAAGGGGCGCGAATTTAAAGATGCCATGTACAACGGGCTAGCCAAAATGCTCAAAGCCATCTCGAATCCATCTCGTTTGGAAATTATTGAAATGCTTTCACAAGGAGAAAAAAGTGTTGAAGGCATTGTCCATACTACCAGCCTTACCTTTGCCAATGCCTCACAGCACCTCCAGGTATTGAAAAACAACAATATTGTGAAGTCAAGAAAGGAAAGGCAATATGTCTATTATTCTTTGGTCAACGATGATTTTTTGTCGGTATACCAACACATCATCCGCTTTGCATCGCAGGAAATTGCCGCGTTGGAAAGGATTATGAGCCGCCAAAGGCAAGACAATAATGCACAGCATGCTGTCAGTCTGGTTGAACTGGAGCAAATGGTTGAAGGTGGGAATGTGTTATTGCTGGATGTTCGCCCATCAGTTGAATACGAGTTAGGACACATCACTGGGGCCATATCAATTCCCATGAACGAGCTTTTGACCAACCTAAAAAACATTGCTTCTGACAAAGATGTGATCGCTTATTGCCGGGGACCGTTCTGTGTGCTGGCCGATGAAGCGGTAAAACTTCTGAAAGAAAAGGGATACAAAGTTCGCCGGCTGGATGAAGGTTATCCGGAGTGGAAGATCAAACAAACCATGTCCAATTAAGATTTCTTATTCTGCATGAAACATCCTGTTTATCTCGATTATAACGCCACAACCCCAGTTGATCCGGAGGTTGCCAAAGAAATGATCCCGTATATTGACTACTTCTACGCCAATCCTTCAAGTTCATATTCCATCGGAAGAAGCAATAAAGATACTGTTGAAAATGCGCGGAATCAGGTTGCCGAATTGATCAACTGCCATCCTGGAGAAATCGTCTTTACCAGTTGCGCTACAGAATCAAACAACCTGGCCATCAAAGGAATTGCTTGGGCAAACAGCGATAAAGGGAGGCACATTATTACATCGGCTATCGAACACCCCGCAGTAACTGAGGTTTGCAAATACCTTAGTTCACAAGGGTTCGAGGTCACCTGGCTTCCAGTCAATCAATATGGACGGATTGATCCAGAACAAGTGAGAGAGGCTATTCGCCCGGATACAATCCTGATTTCAATCATGCAAGCCAACAACGAGGTTGGAACAATTCAGCCAATTCGCGAAATCGGTGAAATTGCCCGGCAAAAAAAATTGCGTTTCATACTGATGCGTCTCAATCGGTAG
>JBBIUJ010000258.1:0-6259 GCA_037440345.1 Prolixibacter sp. | reverse complement strand
TTGCTCGAAATCGTCGTTCATGCCGGGAATCAAGGGGATGCGAAAAACAACCCAATTTCCGTTTGCTAATAACCGGCGCGCGTTTGATAAAATAATTTCATTCTCAACTCCGGTGTGCTTTTTATGAAATGCCGGATCGATACCCTTTATATCCAAATAAAAAATATCCACCATTTTAGTCAGCGGTTCAAGTTGATCCCATTTCAAGAATCCACAGGTTTCCAGAACCACATGGCAACTTTCTTTTTTCAGTTCTTTCAAAAGCTCTACCAGAAACTCGTATTGCAGAGTTGGCTCACCACCGGAAATCGTCACTCCACCGCCGGAACGCCGGTAAAAGGCTTCTCCTTTTCTGACTTCGTTCATGATTTCCTCCACGGTCATCGGTCTGCCAATCATCTCAAGCGCCTCCGCCATGCAAGCGTCGGCGCATAGTCCGCAGTTGTTGCAAAGGGACCAGTCAATCCGTTGCTCACGGGCTAAATCAATTGCCTGTTGGGGGCAAGCCTCCTGGCACTTCTCGCAGGCAATACATTTATTCCGATGAAACGACGTTTGCAGCTTGGGAGATATCGACTCTGGATTTTCGCACCAGAGACATCTCAAGGGGCAGCCCTTGAAAAAAATAAGGGTGCGAATACCGGGACCGTCGGTCACGCAATAATTCTGAATATTGAATATAGTTCCTTTCATCAAGCGCTATATTCCGTTCTGGAAATAATTTCATCCTGAGTTTGTCGAGTTAATTCGACAAATCTTGCGCTATAACCAGAAATTCTAACCAACAGATCCTGAAAATCCTCTGGATGTTGTTGCGCTTGCTGCAAGGTTTTGGTGTCCACTACCGTGGTTTGCAGATTTTGTCCGCCATAATCGAAAAAATATGACAGGATCATATCCTCGAATCTTTGAACTTTATCCTCGCTATCGAAAAGTGAAGGATTGAATCTTAAATTTACGGAAATTCCGGTAATCAATTTCGAGAGATCTAATTTACTGACTGACTTTAAGGTAGCGGTATACCCTTTTTTTTCTCTTCCCCTGGCGCTTCCGGCGCCTATGGAAAGAGGTTCCAACTGTTTTCTTCCATCAGGAGTGGCTCCGGTGACATTCCCGAAAACCACATGGCCGTTTTCCGAATGCGCCCCGATGCAGTATTTTCCCTCTCGAAAAGTTTTGTATTTCTCTGCTTCTGTAGCGCAAAAACTGGCTACATCCCTGGCGATTGAATCCACCCGGTCGTCGTCGTTTCCGTACTTTGGAATCTTGTTGACCAGATACAATCTATCGGTTTCATAACCGGCGAAGTTTCGCCGCAAAATGTTTTTTAGTTCTCCCAGCGTATACGTTCGCTCCTCGAATACCGCTATTCTGATGGCTACCAAGGAGTCGGCCAAAGTTCCCAGACCGAGTAGCGAAATACCGGTCAAGTTGTGTTTTACCCCGGCCGCTTTAACATCCTGACCGCTCTCCAGCGTACCGTCTGCAATGGCGGAGATAAAGGTATTCGGTAAGAACTCTTTATGAGCCTGGTCCACCTTGCCGAGCGTAGTTGTGGTGTTTTTGATAATATAAGATAAATAGCTTTTGTATGATTCGTAAAAATCTTTATAAGATTTGTAATCCTGATTCTTTTTGAGAAACAATTCGAGCGTTCTGGGCAGGATCACATGGGCGGCACAAGCCGAACCATAAGTGGAGAGGGGAATCGGTTCAACACAACCCGAAAGAATGTAGTCTCTTGAATCCTCCAGTGGGAATCCGGCAGCCACAAACCCCTTGATCACGGTTTCATCGTTGAAAATCTGGACCGTATTGGCCCCGCTGCTCATGATTTCGGCGACATAGTGTAAAAATTTCTCCGGGGTTCCCTGGTGAATGCGCACCGCCGGATTGGGTTGAATCATCCTACAGTTGGAAAGCGCTTCGAGAAACAGGTACGAGACTTCGTTGGTTGCATCTCCTCCCTCTTTGTTTACTCCGCCGATCGTCAGGATAATCCTGCCGCTGTTTCCGTCTTCAAACAGGCTGGCTCCGTTGTGGAGAAGAAATTCGATTTCGTTGGCTTTTAATAGGTAACATTCGATTAATTCCAGAGCTTGTTCCCTCGTAATCCGGCCATTCTCAAGGTCTTTCCGGTACAGGGGATACAAAACCTGGTCCCAACGGCCAAAAGGAACCTCGTGGCCGCAGTCATCATTTAAAACTGAAATATAAATGAGCCAGAGAGATTGAAGTCCTTCATGAAAAGTTTGCGGAGGACTCGCGGGAATACGGCGGCATATTTCGGCGATTTTCAATAAATCTGCTTTTCTTTCGGAAGATTTGGTTTCTTCTGCCATTGATTCAGCAAGTGCTGCATACCTGTTAGCAAAGGCGATTACGGCACGGCATGAATCGGCCAGCGCCTGGTAAAAATCAATTTGTTCTGTGGCATTCGGAAGATGAGGAGATATTTTCGACCGATATTCCTCCGCTTCCCGGATAATTTCATTCAAACCTGTTTGCGCTGCCTTTTCAATATTCGGATGAAACAGAAAAACTCCTCCCCCAAAGGCATGCTCGGCAGTATAGGCATATTGATTCATCAGTTTTTTTTCTTCAGAGGAAAGATAAGGACGATAACGAGTATAAGCATTCCGTTTTTTCCAATAGGGTAATATGCTTCCGGTAAGGTCCATCTTTTCCCCATCGCCAACTTGGAAGCGCTGCGAGGGCGAGGAACGATTTTCAGGATTATCGAGTTTCATGTCCAACAGCATTTTGGCCAATGACAGCCGTGCTCCCAACGTTTTGTCTACTGTGTCAACCAGGCCGGCCGTTGTATCAATGATTTTTCCGATGAATTTCTTGGCCGGTTGGTTAAACTTTCCGCCTATCGCCATTCCATCAATATTGGTTTCCGGGGATAGAAAAGCTCCTTTTCTTTTCTCGGTTATTCCCCCTACAATAAGTTCGTTATCGTAAATACAGACCGGCAGGTTTTCCAATAACGTCCGGTATGCAAGCGCCCGTTTAACGAAAAGCGGTTTATCCTCATTCCGGCTGAATACTTCGGTAAATATCCTACCCCGCACTGTGGAAATTTCTCTGGGGGCGACCTGTATGGCTTTTTTGAGTGCCGTTGTTCTTTGGGTAGACATTAGATGCGTGTTCTTGTTCAGTGCCATAATTATCTCCTTAAATGTTTTGAGTAATACTCTGTGGTTGGATTATCTATGATCGCAACAACTTTGCAGGATATTGCTCAATGTACAGGTAATATACCTGCACCACAGTGTCGCCGTAAAGACACTTTAGTGTTGGTTGGAGGTGTTGTTTTGAATTATTGAAAGGGGAGAATGTTGAGGAATACGAACACTTGCAGTTACAAGTCGTCTTTCTCTCATGATGATATACCATACAACTCCTATAGCAATTCCACTGAACGCAATGCCTATGCCATGAGTGGCGACGCTACCGTATAGGTCCTTAGGTCGGTCCAGCTTTTTTGCATTCTTTCGCCAGATCCAAACATCTCACTTAAAAGACTCCGTTAATAACCCCACTCCCATGAAGACTATTCCAAAGTTCTTGACGACCATACTGATGATGAAGGTAGTCAACACCGTGGAAGAAACATGATTCATGAAATATATTTTTGCTGGCATACCTATCAGCATGGCTGCGATAACAATCAAACCACCTGCGATGCCATAGGGGTTTCGGAGGCTGAAGAAAAATATTGTAAGAACGGTTGAGAACCCAAAGCCACCGATCAGTCCACCGAATAAGGCGCCAAGCCCTTTCAGAAAACCGGCTTGCGTTAGCACCGTGTAATCATTGATTGTCGGATGAATCTGTATGCTGTTGGCGAAGTTTGTGGTGACGTAACTCCAAAATATTCTTTCCAAGATGTACAAGATGCCGACGACCATGGCAACAAGCGCAATGGACTTATGGTATTTCAGCCAGCTCCCATAGAGACCCACGGTGAGCATGGCGATAGAGAGGATCAGCAGGGGTTCGCCGAAATAGCCAGCGATCGTGTACGGCGTACCGAAGATCGGCGCCGGATTCAAAGCGTACTTTCTTGCCTGGAGGGAAGAGATGAACCAATCCCCAAGCCCGTGCATGTCTGATACTAATGTGGCAGCGGTCGCCAAAAAGAATGCTCCCAATGCGCCGATGAACAACAATTTATTTTCCATGCGAAATTCCTTTCGGCTAGGCAGCGATTTCCTGCACCACCATCATGTAGAGGCGTGCCATGAACTTCTGCCAGCCAGTGATGGGCATGTTGAGACTGCGCATGATCGTGTCGCCGATGGTGACGGTGGTGGCATGGACTTTAACCAGCGCTTCCCTATCCCGAGGCGCAGGTTTTTCCATCTCTTTGAGTTGAAGAACCTCGGGTGGCCCATATTTTTCATATACAATCGCTTTCATTTTCATCATTAATCCTTTCAGGGATGAACCTATTTTGTCTCAAGAGTCAATCAGAGACTTTGGAATGTACATGTGTGGAGAGGTTGATTTCTCGGTAAGCTCTGAGGGAGAATATGAGCGTCACCAGGGAGAATGAAAACATCAACAACAAACTCCACCAATTGGCTACTGGGTCATGCAAACCCGGGTCTGTTAATTTAGTTATAGAAAGGAACGTGAAAACAAACTGTGCCCCTATGAAAAGGACATCCCAACCAATAAGACCTAAGAGGCCAACTCTTCCATGTCTATTGCTTACTATGAACAGGGTTGCGAAGAGGTCAATCAAGCCATAGATCAACAGGACTGTCAACGCGCTTTCAACATCATTAAAGCGGTATTGATCCATTCCTATCAGATACCCTCCAAAGAGTAAACGGAAGAGCAGCGTCACGACTAAAGCCTTACCGCTCCTTGTGAGTTCCACCATATTCATCCTTCTTTGTTTTAGATGCGTTCGTTTTATCATGTTTTGCAGGACTGGCAATCCAGCGTCATTTTCAGGACTGCCAGTCCTAACGTGCGTAAAATCAATCCGTTATTCTGTTTTGGCAGACAGGGCAGCGATCGCAGATGGATTGAATCCCTTGACGATCAGCCAGACCGCCATGACCATTTCCTGTGGCGCCAACACCATTTCCATATAAAACTCATAGCCGGTATTTATGTGAAAGAGATGCAACAGGGTGGAAGCCATAGTGAAAACCACGCCGATCAAGCCCCAGACGGACAACCAGCGGGGGATCAGCCGGGTGCGGTAGAAGGAGATGTATAAACACGCAGCCCCAATGAGAAATAAGATGTAACCGACCGTGCCGAGGCGGTCTTGGAACTGATACAAGACATTGCCCATGGACTGCAAAGCAGCTGAATTAGCCCCGGTGGCAATGTATTCGTTGCCAAGCGCGACAAGTGCCAAAATACCGAGGGTTGACATAAAATACCAGGTTCCCTCCAGTGCCCCGCGGAAAAGGACCATCCCCATCGCCAGTTCTTTGCTATCTTTTCTAAAGATCGGGTAGAGGAAAACCGTCATCGTCGTCAGCGAAATCCCCATCATGAGGTAAATAAATGCGCCCCCGATAAGCCCGGACGAATCGGCGGCAACGAGGTTCAGTATGTCCACACCGACAAGCAGTTTGAGGGTAACGATCGAGGTAAGCACTTTGCCGCCAATGACTGTGCCTAAAATCCCAAAGACCGTCCCCAGGAAGTAGAGGACGCCTGCCATTACTGCATTCTTTCTGTATGTATTCATTTTTATTCTCCTTGTTAGTTGATATTGATTCATTTTTTTTGGAACAAAAAACCAGATATGATTTAGGATTTGACCTCCTGCGTTTTTGCCCGACCGGGGTTAACGAAATTAACCGAGACCAATGGCATGCCTAAATCACGCACTTTTTTGAGCAAGCCATGCAACGCGGCTTGGTCAATCACATGGCAAGTTAAAAGAGTGTTACCGTTATCCTCCAGAGTGATGACCGCGTCGTCAAAATGGTCAGCCCACCGACCGTCAAGGTGTCCCTTGAGACGAATCTCGTAAAGTCCAGACCCGTCATAGTATTCAGGTAAAGCGTGTGTTTCACTCATGCAGCGCCTCGTGCAATTTTTTCGATTTGGATGAATTTCCACAGGTTCGCATCCATTCTTTATTGCAGCCAAAAGATAATGGAAATTATGATGAGGCGTCATCATTACATGTGATGATTTAGGTGATGATTTTATTGATCTGGGGGAAAATAAAAAAATACCGACAGGGGGTGAGTCACCTGTCGGTACGTAAGTTGCT
>JBBIUJ010000257.1:0-6292 GCA_037440345.1 Prolixibacter sp. | reverse complement strand
GAAAGGATCTTTGATCGTGAAGATCACCAACGTAAGGATGAAATTACTCGTGTGAAAAGTGAGATGACAAAGGTGGAAAACAGGAAGATGAATCTTGATGACAAGTTTCTTGACATGGAAATAACCCCACAGGACTATCATTCGATGAAGGAAAAGGTTGAAAAGGATATGGTTGAACTACGTGTTAAACTGAATAATTTGATGGAACAGAAGTCCCCGTACAAGGAATACATTCGTAAGACGATCCCGATGTTGGAAAATCTTTCCACGTTTTACCGGAATTCTTCGGGTGAGACCAAAAAGAAGATACTTGGTTGCATCTTTTCGGAAAAAATCGTTTTAGAAAAAGGGAAAGTTGCAACCTTTTCGTTCACGACGCCGATCCGTGTTTTGACCAACGCCGTCAAGGTTTTCGAAAGTGGGGAAACAAAAAAAGAGGTCGAAAATGACCTCTTGTCCTGTATAGCTCCTCAGGTAGGACTTGAACCTACGACCTACGGATTAACAGTCCGCCGCTCTAACCAACTGAGCTACTAAGGAATAATATTTTATGTATTGAAAAGAACGATTCTTTAGCAGACTTACGGATTAATCCCGAATCCTCGGGACCGCTCTAACCAACTGAGCTACTAAGGAGTTTATTTGCTTCAGTAAATTTTCTAAAGCGTTGCAAAAATAACACCTTTTTAATAAAATGGAAATATATTTGCACAAAAACATGAAATAAATAACCACCATGGGCTATTCGAAGATATTGGGGATTGGAAATGCATTGGTCGACATCATAACGATGCTGGATAATGATAAGATTATTAAATCATTAAACCTTCCAAAGGGAAGCATGACATTGGTCGATCGGGAGATGTCAGACCGGGTGCAGCTGGAGATTGCGGACGAAAAGAGACTTCTGGTGACAGGCGGTTCTGTCGCAAATGCCATCAATGGTGTGGCCAACCTGGGTGTTCCGTGTGGATTTCTCGGGACAGTTGGTAAGGATGAATTGGGAAAACTGTTCGAAGGGGAACAAATTAGCCAGGGAATCAAACCTTTGCTTATCCATTCAGACCTGCCAACCGGACGTGCAGTCGGTCTTGTTGAGCCTGACGGTGAGCGAACTTTTGCAACTTACCTTGGTGCGGCTTCAGAACTTCATCCGGAAGACATAACTCCGGCAAGATTGAAAGGATTCGATATTTTCTTTGTGGAAGGATACCTGGTATACAACCATGCCCTGATCATGGCGGCGGCTGTGGCTGCTAAAAATGCAGGACTCACCATCGCTCTCGATCTGGCCAGTTACAATGTAGTTGAGGTAAACCGTGAAATTCTGGACGAACTGGTAGATAACTATGTCGACATTGTCTTTGCCAATGAAGAGGAGGCCAAAGCATTTACCGGTGTGGAACCGTTGGAGGCTGTCGGAAACCTGGCCCATCGTTGCGATATCGCTGTTGTTAAAGTAGGGAAGGAGGGCGCCTATATTCAGCAGGGAGCTACTCTCCACAAGATACCTGCCGCCGGAGACCTCGTCGTGGATACAACCGGCGCCGGAGACTTTTTCGCTGCCGGATTTCTTTCCGGTATTGCAAAAGGATATGATCTGGAGAAAAGCGGTAAGCTGGGTGCATTACTGGCTTCCAGGGTTATCCGGGTACCCGGGGCAAAACTACCCGAAGAAGAGTGGGTCGAAATTCGGAAGATCATGGATTCTCTCTAATTAATTATTACACAGAGTTTCACAGAGAAGCACAGAGGACCACAGAGAAAAATAAAAGAAGTTTCAACTTCCCTTTCATTTTTATTTCCAAAATATTTTTGATCTAACTCTGTGTAAATCTGTGTAATATTGTAAAAAGAACGACTATATGGCAAAAGTAAACTGGAAACCCGGCAATATGATCTACCCGCTGCCTGCAGCGCTGATCAGCTGTGGATCTTCCCCCGAAGATTACAATCTGATTACCGTCTCGTGGCTGGGCACCATTTGTACCGATCCGCCAATGTGCTATATCTCAGTGCGGCCCAGCAGGCACTCCTCGGGTATCATCAAAGGGACCGGGGAATTTGTGATCAACCTGACAACCCAATCGATGGCCGAAGTCACCGATTGGTGCGGTGTCAAATCTGGGCGTGATCTGGATAAGTTCAAGGAATGTGGCTTGACCCCGCTTCCGGCTACGGTAGTAAAATGCCCGATCGTGGCGGAATCGCCCATCAGCATCGAATGTAAGGTGGTTGAGGTAAAAGAGCTTGGCACCCACGATATGTTCATCGCCAATGTGGTCAACATTGTTGCAGACGACCGGTACATCGATCCTGAAACCGGAGCCATGAGTCTTGAGAGCGCCCGACTTCTGGCTTACTCTCATGGTAATTATTATGAAATGGGCAATAAGATCGGTAAGTTTGGCTGGAGCGTGATGAAGGAGAAGACGAAGAGGAAATTAAAAATTAAAGATTAAAAATTACAAATTTGAGGAAGGTTTACTGCAAAATAAAATATAATTCACACAATATCTGTGAGTACCGTAATATTTAATTTTTAATCTGTAATTCAAAATAAACCTACCATGAAGAAATTATTAATTGTCGGGATAATAGTCCTGACCGGAATACTTACAATCAATATGAAGAACGAAAATAAAGGGGTCAACCCATTGCTGACAGAGTGGAAAACGGTGCATCAGACACCGCCGTTTAATGAGATCAGGCACGAGCATTTTGTACCGGCTATTGACCAGCTTTTGGCTGAGGCTAAAATGGAGGTGGATGGTGTGATCAACAACAGTGAAGCCCCAACTTTTAACAATACTATCCGGGCGCTGGAAGTAAGTGGTCAAAAGCTCTCAAGGGCTACCACAATACTCTTTAATCTGAACTCGGCGGAGACAGATGATACAATTCAGTCCATTACAAGAGAGGTCTCGCCAAAATTATCGGCCTACCATAACTATGTTTCGCTAAACGAGAAGCTTTTCCAAAGGGTTAAGGCCGTTTATAGTCAGAAGGATCAGCTAAAATTGAATCAGGAAGATCTCAAATTATTGGATGACAGTTACAAAGGATTCGTCAGAAGCGGCGCTAACCTGGAAGGAACAGCCAAAGCTCGTTTTGCAGAAATCAATACAGAGTTGTCGAAACTCTCCCTCAAGTTTGGAGAGAATGTTCTGGCCGAAACCAACTCCTATCAATTACTGGTAACTGACAAAATGGATCTGTCCGGTCTGCCGGAAGGCGAAATTGAGGCGGCAGCCCAACTTGCCAAAGCCAAAAAGAAAGAGGGGTGGATGTTTAACCTGCAGGGGCCTGTCTACATGGCTTTCATGAAATTCGCAGATAGCAGGAAACTGAGGGAAGAGCTTTACAGGGCGAACAATTCGCGTGGTTTTCATTCAAACAACAATAACAATGAAGAGACCATCCGCAGCATCGTTAACCTCAGATTGGAACGGGCAAAACTACTGGGCTATCCCAATCATGCCGCATTTGTACTTGAAGAACGGATGGCTGAGAGCCCGGCTAAAGTAAATGCGTTTTTAGAGCAGCTTCATACGGCCTCCAGACCTTTTGCACTGAAGGATCTGTCCGATGTACAAGAATATGCCAGTTCCCATGGATTCAAGGATCGGTTGGATCGTTGGGATTGGAGCTACTGGTCAGAAAAACTGAAAAATGAACGTTACGGTTTCGATGAGCAGGCGCTAAAACCCTATTTTAAGCTTGAGAATGTGATTGGGGGAGTCTTTGAACTTGCTCACAAATTATATGGAATAACATTTAGGGAGAACAAGGCCATTCAGGTGTACCATCCGGATGTGAAGGCCTATGAGGTTTTTGACAAAGATGGATCGTTCCTTTCTATTCTTTACCTCGATTTCTTCCCCAGAGAAGGGAAAAGGGGAGGTGCCTGGATGACAGAGTACCGCTCTCAAAGCAAACTTGATGGCAAAAACGTTCGACCGATTGTCTCCATCGTCACAAATTTCACAAAGCCGACGGAAACCAAACCTTCCCTGCTTACCTTCTATGAAGTGACAACCTTCCTGCACGAGTTTGGTCACGGACTTCATGGCATGTTTGCCAATACAGTTTATGAAGGTATGTCGGGAACGGCTGTCTACCGTGATTTTGTTGAATTGCCTTCACAGATTATGGAGAACTGGGGGGTCGAAAAAGATTTTCTGGATATTTTTGCCACGAACTACCAAACCGGAGAGAAGATCCCGGCAGAGCTGGTGCAAAAGCTGATCAGGTCAAATAATTTTCAGGCAGGGCCCATGATTGAACGTCAGCTGAGCTTGGGAATGAGCGACATGGCCTGGCATTCGATTTCAGAACCCATGACCGGAAGTGTTGCCGAATTTGAGAAGAAAGCTGTAGCACCAACAGATCTCTTTCCACCAATCGATGGATATTGTGTCAGCGCTTCTTTTTCCCATATTTTTGCGGGGGGGTATGCTGCCGGCTATTACGGCTACAAATGGGCTGAAGTACTGGATGCAGATGCCTTTTCGCTCTTTAAGAAGAACGGAATTTTTGATGCTGCGACAGCAGAATCATTCCGCAAGAACATCCTTGAAAAAGGAGGAACCGAGCACCCGATGGTGTTGTACAAGGCTTTTCGCGGACAGGAACCATCGATTGAACCTCTGCTGGAAAGGGAGGGGTTGAAGAAGAAATGAAAAGTGAAAAATGAAAAGTGAAAAATGAAAAATGAAAAGTGAAAAATGTAGGTGTAAAAGTGGAAAAAAAGGAGTTCAGAAGGATGGGTGGCTGGAATTAGCTATTTTTGCGAAACAGAAATTGCTTAAATCACTCATCCGTTAGTCGCTCTGTCTGTAACTTTTCATACCCCATTTTCATTTTTCATTTTTCACTTTTCATTCATTGTCCCATGGCCTCCAAATCCTTAAAGAAGTTTATCTATCTCTCGATTGCAGCCGCGGTACTGACCATCAGCCTGAAGGGGATGGCTTATCTGCTTACCGGATCGGTTGGATTGCTCTCTGATGCGCTGGAATCATGCGTTAACCTGATAGCTGCCCTTTTTGCGCTGGTTATTCTGGCTGTCGCCGAGAAACCGGCCGATGCCGAACATGCTTTCGGCCATTCCAAGGCCGAATATTTTTCGAGCGCTATTGAGGGAGGGCTCATTGTTTTGGCGGCTTTCAGCATTGTCTGGAGCGCTTATCCCAGGCTGATTGACCCACAGCCACTCGAAAACATGGGGTTTGGATTATTGATCTCCCTATCGGCCTCTTTGATTAACCTTGGCGTTGCGCTGGTGTTGTTGCGGGAAGGGAAGAAGAGCCACTCCATCACCCTTACTGCAGACGGCAAACACCTGATGACCGATGTCTGGACCTCTGTTGGCGTTTTGGCGGCCATTGCCATGGTGAAGCTGACAGGCTGGCTTATACTGGATCCAATTATCGCTATGCTGGTAGCCCTGAACATCATCTGGACTGGATACAAGCTGATGCAGCAATCTGCCAGGGGACTGATCGATACGGCAATTCCCAACAATGAGCGTGAGCAGATCGAACATATATTCGACCAGTTCCGACAGACAGGGATCGAATTTCATTCGCTGATGACCCGGCAAGCCGGTCAGCGGAAATTTATCTCTGTGCATATTCTTGTGCCAGGAGAGTGGACGGTCCAACGCGGCCACGATCTGCTGGAGATCATTGAGGCAAAGGTGCGTGACCATTTTCCCATCCCAGTCACTGTTTTCACCCACCTGGAGCCAGTTGAAGACCCGGTCTCACACAATGACATTGGGATTGACAGGGTATAAGTGGATTCTGGTATTTTTTCTATTTTTGCACTTCACAAAAGCGTTACCATGTTAGATCGAATCAAGGACCTTCAAAAGGAGATAGAAGAGCTGGTCGTACAAACGGCAGAAGAGCTGGAAGATATGAGGATCAAATACCTCAGCAAGAAAGGTGAGGTTTCCAAATTGTTTGAAGATTTCAGAAATGTATCGGCCGATCAAAAAAAAGAGATCGGTGCAGCTGTCAATACGCTGAAAAATTTTGCGCTTGAGAAGATCAAAATATTGAAAGAGGGTTTGGATGCACAGATTGTTGAAACCCGGAAATTGGATCTTTCCCTGCCGGGAGATCCGATGAAGGCAGGAACCCGCCATCCTATTTCTATCGTGAAAAATGAGATGCTGGAGATCTTTAAAAGGCTTGGTTTTGTCGTCTCTGAAGGCCCTGAAATCGAAGACGACTGGCATGTTTTCTCTGCTTTGAATTTCGCCGAGGAGCATCCCGCCCGCGAC
>JBBIUJ010000256.1:0-6299 GCA_037440345.1 Prolixibacter sp. | reverse complement strand
TAATGGGCATTGTGCATCACGTCTGAAAAAAAACAAATGGAAATCGAAAAAACAGAGGCTGTACCGGGTAAAAGTTCGCGTAGTTCGCAAACCTATATTCTGGCAACAGCGTTTATGACCCTTTTTTCCCTGGTAGGTATTGCCTATTACGGTCTACCATTCTTTTATGATTTCATGATCAATGAATTCGGATGGTCCAGGACAGTGGTTACTTCAGGAAACGCAATGGGCAAATTGATTGTCGGTCCATTGTTTGGTTTTATCGCTGGATGGATTATTGATCGTCATGGTCCACGCAAATTGATGTTGGCAGGTATTTTATTGATGGGTACGGCCCTAATCGGATTAAGTTTTTCAAGTTCGTTAAGCATGTTCTACTTGTTCTATATCCTGAATGCCCTGGGGTATGTCCTGGGTGGCCCACTTCCTTGCCAGATACTAATATCCAGATGGTTTGAAAAAAATCGTGGAAAAGCAATGGGAATTGCCTACCTCGGAATAGGAACAGGCGGAGCATTGGTCCCGTTGATTTCAACCGGATTTGAAAAGAATTTTGGATGGCACCTCTCTTTGTCCATACTGGGTATGATGGTGATTTTAATCGCTTTCCCCATGGTTTTCTTCATCAAAGGCTCAGCTATAAAGCGGACTGAAAAGTCAAAGGGTGAAGTAGTGGTTCCAATCAAAACGATACTGCAAAACCCCAATTTCTATTTGCTTGCTTTTGGGAGCATGTGTGCAATAGGTGTAGTCGGTGGAATTGGCCAGCACCTGAAACTTTATCTTAGAGATCTTGACTTCACTCAGTCGCAAGCGGCCCGGGTAATGTCATTGGTACTGTTATCGAGCCTCGCAGGTCGGGTACTTATGGGATTTTTAGCAGATCTGATCAGCCGCAAATTTGTAATGATCCTCATTTATTTAATTGTAGCATGCGCGATTCCGTTATTAATGGTCCCGGATTTCCCCGGAAGAATTAATCTTTTCGCAATAATCTTTGGGATTGGATTGGGTGGAGATTACATGATTATTCCTTTGATGGCCGGTGATCTGTTTGGAATAAAAGCTTTGGGCCGTACTATGGGGATTATTCTGGTAGCTGATGGGATTGCAGAATCTCTCTTTCCCATGTTGGTTGGCGCTCTTTACAATGAATCCTCAAAAAGTTATGCCTCAGGATTTATTGTATTGATTTGCATTGCCGTTGCCGGAGCTGCCATTGTCTCGTTTCTGCCCAGAAATAAAATTGCAACAGAATGACTACCGATGGAAAAAACAATATCTGTCTGCAGATTTCACAATAGTGTTAATTATTAAAATCTTTCTGCAACTTGGGAATATCTATTTCACCGGCCCGGCCTTTGTGGATGACCATTCGGTAACGTAAAACGACAGGCCTCCCCATTTCCAACCCAAATCTCCCCCTCCCCGGAAAAACGATGTTCTGCATGCTATTCCGTTGCCGAATAATCCATAAAACTTCAGTATTGGGATTACCGTGGTGCGAAAGTATCGCCAATCCGCTTACCTTGCTCTTTTTGCTAAAGGTGGCCGAAAAGTCCATCCACTCTCCTGCCTTTATTTGATTTGATTGGGGCGCCACTATCCCAGACTCCGAAGTAAAAGCCAAATCATCCGGTAGTTTTATCCGGACCGAGAAGCCGCCATACCCCTTTTCATCCGCAGAACCTCCAATTAAGAGATCCGAAACAAGTGGCTTCAGGTGTATCTCAAAATCGATCAGCCTGTACAATTCTGTTGATTTCTGTACTGTTATTGTTGTCTGCTCTTCAACAAATGGCTGATCATTTTTATAAACGGATGATTTCCACAATACTTCCAGACGGAGTTGTGCGAATTGGTTATTAAAGCCTGTTTGAACCGAACGAATATCGTAAGAAATATTTTTCATTATCCAGCTGTCACCGATGGCGACAGTATCTGCATAAATCTGGTGCCAGGCCCAGAAAATTCCCCGATGATGGGGATGATCCTTCGGAAATAGTTCAGTAAGGGTATCTCCATCCAGTGAGTACAATGGGTGAATATAATTGTTGCAAGAAAAAATGTCGTCTGAAGAGGTTACAGCCTTTTGAAAAAAGAACACTGGCGTGTCCCCCTCAAAGAGTTCAACTCCTTTTGATGATTCCCGGAAGGAAAATACTGTTCTGGCCTCTTTCCCATTCTTCAATGAAATGAGACATACCACTGCTACAATAAAGCAGACAATCTTCAGCATTATGTGTGTTTATTAATGGGATTATACGATCCTCCTTCTAACCGGGTCCCAAAACACCTGACGTTTTTCCATATACGATTTGTGTGCCATCAAAATTGTTATGCCTTCCTCAAAGGCACGGTCGATATTTGCGGAGGGGGTTTGTCCCGAGCGAATGCAATCGATCCATTCTTTAATGTGCAAGTGTGATACATCAACCAGTTTCCCGTTGACATTGGTAGAGGTTAGTCCTCGCGAGGCGTAGTATTTCTCCGTTGGCGATGTGATAGCGTCAAGTTTCGCGGAAGATGGATTCATGGTAATCATTGGTTGAGAGGAGTTTATAATACCCTTTTCAAGTTGTTTTTTGTATCTTTTTGAATCAGCGTCTGCCGTTATAATGATCGAATTCCCCAATTCCATGGAGGCATCATTTCCCATAAAAACCCTGCCCCTGCTTCGGCTACACTCAAGATTGGCGCTGTACAACAAGGTCAAATCACGGTCGGGATATTCGAAAACACAATGGAGCGAATCCGGAATTTCGCGATTGTCTTTCCAGTAATAAATACCGCCTGAAGAGGAAGCAGACTTCGGTATCCCTATTCTTAACAACTGATTGACAGCATCATATTCGTGAGTAAAGAGCTGTCCGAGCATTCCCAGATCGTATTCAAACCACTTTGTCCAATTGTAATAACGGTCCTTTGTGAAGGGAACTTTGGGTTTTGAACCGAGCCACTGGTTCCAGTCGATCGATGATTCATCACAGGGAAGGCTTTTGCCATTTTCATCAAATTCCCTGATCCAGGCCCCGCTTGCCGAATTTCTATTGGTAGTCGTTTCGATCAGGCTTATCTTGCCAAGGATGCCCCTTGCAATGACCTCTTTGGCCTGCTTAAAGATGATATTTTGAGCAATCTGGTGTCCCAATTGATAGGTTATATTACTGCTTTTTATGACCTGGTACAATTCGTTGATCTCCTCCTCGGAATGCGCCGGACTTTTTTCGCAGTAGATATGTTTGCCAGCCTTTGCTGCCGCGATAGCAATCGGGGCATGATGGTGGTCAGGTGTGGCAATGATGACTGCATCAATATTCTTGTCATCCAGCATCTCATGGTAAGTGTGGTAACGTTTTACCGGAAGCACTGCTTTTTTATCACCACCCGGACGGATTTCGTTTCTGGCTGTTGCCAAACCATCCTCGGCATGCAGGTCAAAGACATCGCAAATCCCGACAAGGGCAACATTCAGGTACTCCTGTTCAAGCCAACCATTCAAGGTATTGGCTTTTCTCTTGTTCTCGACCGTTACCGGATGCATGAATCCCAATGCCTCTGAGAGCTGTTTGGCCCTTCTGCCAAAACCAATCATGCCTATCCTCAGCAAGTCCTTTGGCTCCTGTGACGAACTTTTTATGATGCTGGGGGCCTGGATATTCTCCAGCCCCAGCTCTTTGACGATATTATGTTTTTTGGCGCCATCAAACGCCCTCTTTTGAGATATCTCATATCCCATCAGGCCCAATAGCGGCAATCCGGCAAGCGCCTTTAATACCGATCTTCTTTGTTGCCTAAGATTATTATCCCTGTTTTCGGGCTTATCCTGATGCCCGTTCGAATCTTTATTTTCAGACATAGTATTTATATTTTATTTGTTTTCAGACCCTTAAACCAATCCGTGTACCGATCCAACCCAATAATTGAACTGGTAGGGAAAGATGCCAGCACGAAAAGGGCAAATGCCTCAATCAATGTTTTATTGACAACTAAATTACTCCCTTCGGAAGGCATGCTGTACTCCAGACCATTGAGGGGCGGATTGCTCAGATAGTACATCAGCAGCAGTAGTGCGCCGGCAATAGCTGCAGGCCGCGAAAAGAGGCCAATGATTAACCCAATCCCAATAGCGATCAATCCCCAGGTGTTCAGAAAATCCACAGTGTTTAACACGCTGCTGTTGGCCATGATCCATTTTGAAAATCCGGACAAAATCCATTTTGATTCCCTTAAAAATCCAACGGACGACCAGGTCGGGTTAAAAAATTTGGATAGGCCTTCATACAAAATATGCCATCCAATCAAAAATCTCAACACGACCAATGAGGTGAGTTGAACTGTTGAAAATGAGTTCTTGTTTTGCATCTGTATAATTTTTGTATTCAATTGATATGTTTGCTATCTGAAAGCGCAATGTTTGCAGGGCCTCCACTTCCCTTCTCACGGGCATTGCCATCTTCATCTATAATTATATCGTAATAGAAATAGCCGAAATTATCTGCAACATTTCTATGACAGTCATTTTTAAGGGGCTGAATTTTTAAAAATTCAGATTGAAGTTGAATTTTAACAGGATTCCCTCTCGTTGGTCTTCTTTTCAGACGCATTTCGGCCGAAAGGAGCGCTCTTCCCGTATTAAAATTTTGTTGTTTTATGCCCACTAATTCAACATCGGGATTATCACCCTTATTTATTGGAATTACAGGATGCCAGGTTTTAATATCCATTGAATCCATTGCCCGTGGTGGTTGTATCCAAATTGAAAAAACCTCTCCCATTTCGGCCTTTCCATTTCCGTTGCCTGATCCCCCTTCAATAATTCCGGATGTCAATGGGGCATTCCATTTCCCCCATTCATATTTAAATAGTGGGAGTTTTTCTGATCTGCCGTCAAATATCTTAACTGCAATTGGTACTTTTTGCTGATTTTGCCTTTTAACCGTAACCTGAATGAGTGATTCCCTTTCCTGTTCGGCGCCATTGATGGAAGAAGAAATCGTTATATAACCCTTATTTTTAAAGTTATCAAGATATGTTCCTTTACAAATGGCAAGTGAATCGATATGGAGTTTGCTTCTGGCGTTCAGCACCACATGTTTAATCTTGTTTGACAAGGTCAGAATGTCCGTATTCATTGTTGTGATCTTAAAATCGACTGCTTGTTCAACATCCGAAAGGTTTACAACATCAAATGAAAGTGGCGTTTCGATTTTGTCGCTCAAATAAATATTCTCGTTAATTGTATCTGCCAGTACAAAAACGGGAGGTTGAAGATCCTTTCCTATGATACCTATTTCTTCACCTCTACCTCCATTGGACAACAAAGTCAACCTGCCTCTTGCATCCGCTTTAACCTTTTGGGTGGTAAATGTGTCAGTTCGGTAGTCGTATTTCGTTATCGTATAGGAGTAATCAGGAATATAAATTGCTGGCGTGACCAGGGAGATATCAAAGTTCGAAAGACTCTTCCCCCAGGGCAGACGCTGCCTTGTATAAAGGCCCAGTCCATTTTTTGTCACAGAATGAAGGTAGATCCAACCATTTCCGGATTTGGAACTGGTCAACTCATAATCCCAGGTCTCAAATTGAGGATAGAGGTTGATATAAGAAAAACAGGATGGCCTCTTCTTAGGTGAAGAAAAATGGCCGACATGAAAATCAAATTGCAGGTCGATCCTGGCCGCATGGTGCTTGCAAAAATCTGCAAGGTAATACTCGTTCTCAAATTCCGCGCCTGAATAGGCAGTTGAGAGTTCACTCGTATAGTACCTGAGATAATCCCTGTCGTTTGTTGAATGTCTCAATGGAAGCCCCTTGAAATTTCGCCAAAGTTGTTGCACATCAATGGTAGTCTGAAATGCGGGGTCCCCAACATCGAAAAATGATGGACTATGACAAAACGCTGAAGCGCTGCTGAAAAGATGTGGATTCGCTGCAGCCACCCAGAGAGCCATTTGCCCTCCCATGGAGAGACCGGAGATAGCCCTGTATTCCGGTCCCTGTAGCGTGTTGTACCGTGAATCGACCACGTCAAAAAGTTCACGGATGTATGCCGAAAAATTATAGAAATTCCCACTCCATTTTTCTGATTGTGATGGGAAATAGACCCTGCAGGCACTGGCAAGGCCCTCTATTTTTCCGTCGATGCAAACGATGATGACATCCCTCTTATTCGAATAATTCTCAAAGTCTGCATTGTTGGGATATTCATATTCTTCACTATATATCCGTCCTTCAGTGATTGGGGGAGTTAAACCATACCCCTTGTAATCAGAACTTCCACTTCTGCGGTAACTTCC
>JBBIUJ010000255.1:0-6341 GCA_037440345.1 Prolixibacter sp. | reverse complement strand
CCTTTATACGGGGTAGACAGTGTTTTCAACTATGGGGTCTTCGATTTCATGGCACCCCATTTTTACTGGCGTTTTGCCAAGGGGGAGACCGACTACCAGTTGGGTATTCAGCGGATGAGTTCCTTTATGCAAGTATATCGTGACGATCAGCAAAAAGTAACGGAATACGAACTTTTGCTGACCCCTGCCGAACGTGAATCTCTCTATCAAGCGCTGGTAGAGAATTACAAGCCTCAGAATAGGTTCTACCGTTATTCCCAATTTGCCGACAACTGTGCAACGAGGATTCGGGATCAGGTGGAGAAGGCCGTTGGCGGAAATATAAGATATAATACATCCGGGGATAAAAGAATGTCATTCAGGGATTTAATTGATTTGTATGTTCAGGATAACAGTTGGGATGCATTTGGTATAAAGTTGGCTTTGGGGCTTCCGACCGATCGTATTACCACTTTTTCAGAGAAGATGTTTTTACCGGATTACCTGGGAGATGACATGGCCAAAGCAGTAGTGGAACGGGATGGGAAAACCACACCTTTGACCGGCGGGGCTGTTATCCTATTTGATGCGCCAGCATGGAAGCGCAGCTTCTCTCTTACCTCGCCCGCGGTAGTGATATTGCTCTTCTTTTTGGCAGTGGTCGGCTTGACTATTCTGGAAAGGAAAAGAAAAACAAGATACCACTGGCTGGACATCACCGTCTTCATTGCCTTTGGTATTGCCGGAATGATCCTTTATTTCACCACTTTTATATCGGTGATGCCCTCCACCAAATGGAACCTCAATCTCATTTGGGCATTCCCGACTCATTTCCTTCTCGGTGTTTTGTGGATATTTCCCTCCCTGCGGCCAAAATTGTTGTGGTATATCCGTCTGACAACGATCGTTACCGCCTTATTTCTTGTTTCAATGTATTTTCTTCCCCAAACCTTCCACTGGCTGGTGGCGCCGCTGTGTTTGATTTTGTTGATGCGGATGGGGACGATTTCTAAATCGATGTTATATCAAAAAGTTAATTTGTGAATTTCACCACATAGGCACATAGGACACAGTAGAAAATATTGTGTCCTATGTGCCTATGTGGTGATTTTACCTAATCAGGAGAAGCAGCAATATACAATTTATTTAGCAATCATTATGAGCGAATGCTGACCGATTACGATGATTTTTCTATATTTACCTACTCATTAAATGACCAGTAACATTGACTACCTCCCCCAATAAATATGTCGAGACCCCGTTGATGAAGCAATATTATGCAGTCAAGAACAAATACCCCGACGCTGTTTTGCTTTTCCGGGTAGGTGATTTCTACGAAACCTTCGGGGAAGATGCCATTAAAGCTGCTGAGATCTGCGGCATCACCCTGACCCGCCGTGCAAACGGCTCCGCCAGTTTTGTGGAACTTGCCGGATTTCCCTACCATGCATTGGACACTTACCTTCCAAAGCTGGTTAGGGCAGGTCAGCGGGTAGCGATCTGCGAACAGCTCGAAGATCCCAAACTCACCAAAACGATCGTCAAACGGGGAATCACAGAACTGGTTACCCCGGGGGTGTCAATCAATGACAATGTGTTGGAACACAGGGAGAACAATTTCCTGGCATCGGTTCATGTCGAAAAAAATATTGCAGGTGTAGCCTTCCTGGATATCTCAACCGGCGAGTTTATAACAGCGGAGGGGAGCTTCGAACACGTCGATAAGTTGCTCAGTAGTTTTCAGCCCAAGGAGGTGCTTTTTCAAAAAGGAAAGGAGAAACTCTTTACAGAATATTTTGGGCCTAAATTCTACACCTACAAACTCGACGACTGGGTCTATACCTTCGATGCGGCCAACGACCGGTTACTGCGACATTTCGAGACGGCCAACCTCAAGGGTTTCGGTGTTCAGAATCTTGAGATGGGCATCATCGCTTCAGGCGCCATTCTCTATTACCTCGACATCACCCAGCACAAGCAGGTAAGCCATATCACGGCGCTTTCGCGGATCGAGGAAGACCAGTATGTCTGGCTCGACCGCTTCACGATCCGCAACCTCGAACTTTTTCATACGATCAACGAAGGTGCGAAAACGCTTATCCAGGTGATCGACCGCTCCATCACACCGATGGGCGCCAGGTTGCTGAAGCGCTGGATGGCGCTTCCTTTGAAGGATACGGGTAAAATAAAGGAACGACAGGAGGTAGTAGAACGTTTTGTTACCCATTCTGAACTAAGGGAAGGGATCGAAACACAATTGCACCTTGTGGGAGATCTCGAACGTATCATCTCAAAGGCATCAGTCGGCCGAATCAATCCCCGGGAAATGGTGCAATTGAAAAACTCCCTGATGGCCATTGCCAAAATCAGAAGCTACTGCGACTCTTCGGAGAACAATGTCCTGGTAAGAATTGCCGAACAACTGAATCCTTGTCATACCATTTGTGAACGAATTGCGAAAGAATTGGTTGCAGAACCTCCGGTGATGCTGGTCAAGGGAAACGCGATCGCCCAAGGTGTCTCGGCCGAGCTAGATGAACTGCGCTCCCTGGCCTTTTCGGGCAAAGACTACCTGCAAAAACTCCAGGAGCGCGAGAGTATTCGCACTGGCATCTCATCGTTGAAGGTCTCCTACAACAATGTTTTCGGCTATTTTATCGAAGTGCGCAACATGCACAAGGACAAAGTCCCCAACGACTGGATCCGCAAACAGACGCTGGTTAATGCTGAGCGTTATATTACCGAAGAGCTGAAAGAGTATGAGACCAAAATCCTGGGCGCTGAAGAGCGTATTCTGGCGCTGGAGACCTCCCTTTTCAACGATCTGATCAATTCATTGACAGATTATTACCAAGCCATACAACTCAATGCCATGTTGACTGCTCAGATCGATTGCCTGTGCTCTTTCGCCACTGTCGCGGTTCAGTACAAATATTCCCGTCCGGATGTAAACGACAGCGATCTTTTGGAGATCAAAGGGGGGCGGCATCCGGTGATCGAACAGCAACTCCCGGTAGGCGAAAAGTATATTGCCAATGACCTGACACTCGACAACAACGAACAGCAGATCATCATGATTACCGGCCCAAACATGGCTGGTAAATCGGCCCTGCTCAGACAGACGGCGCTGATTGTGCTGCTGGCGCAGATGGGATCTTATGTGCCGGCCGAAGCGGCAAGTATCGGGTATATCGATAAGATATTCACCAGGGTAGGGGCTTCCGATAACATTTCGTTGGGCGAATCCACCTTCATGGTAGAGATGACTGAGGCGGCCAGCATCCTCAACAATATTTCGGACCGGAGTCTGATCCTCTTCGACGAGCTGGGGCGGGGCACCAGCACCTACGATGGTATCTCCATTGCCTGGTCGATCGTCGAATACATCCACGAACATCCGAGGGCGAGGGCCAAGACCCTGTTTGCCACCCATTACCATGAGTTGAACGAGATGGAGAAATCGTTTGGGCGCATCCGGAATTTCAACGTCTCGATTAAAGAGATGGGGAAAAACATCATCTTTTTGCGCAAATTGGTGCCGGGAGGAAGTAACCACAGCTTTGGTATCCATGTGGCCCAGATGGCCGGGATGCCACGGAGCGTGGTGGCACGAGCCGAAGATATTCTTGCCCAGATGGAGAAGAGCAACCGCAAGGAGTATCCGGCGAAACCGGTTGGCGACCTGGCCCAAAACAGGGAAGGATACCAACTCAGCTTCTTCCAACTCGACGATCCGGTCCTCAAGCAGATTCGCGATGAAATCAGGAATCTGGATATCAACCGGATGTCGCCACTCGAAGCGCTCAACAAGTTGAACGAGATTAAAAAGATAACTGGAATGTGAAAATTTGAGGGTGAGAAGATGGGAAAATGAAAATATGGGAATATGGGAATATGAGAAAATGTATCTTCTTACCCTCTCATCTTCTCACGCTCCCATCTTCTCCTCTTCAAATTGAGTCATAAACATTTAAATTTGAGCAATTATGAGTATCGGAAAAGAATTCAAAGAGTTTGCCATGCGCGGCAATGTCGTGGATATGGCAGTGGGTATCATCATCGGGGCCGCTTTCGGCAAGATTATCACCTCTTTTGTAACGGATGTGCTGATGCCGCCACTGGGTATGATTGTTGGCGGCACAGATTTCAGTTCATTCAAAATCCAACTGAGTGAACCAGTTATTTCCGGGGGAAAGGTCGTTGCGCAAGGCGCAAGTCTAAATTATGGAAATTTCATTCAGGTCACAGTCGACTTCCTGATTATCTCATTTGCCATCTTTATGATGATCAAAATGATGAACCGCTTCATGAAGAAAAATGAGTTGCCAGCCGCTCCACCGGCTCCGCCAGAACCTTCAAAAGAAGAGTTGTTGCTCACGGAGATCAGGGATTTACTGAAGAAGCAATGATTCAAGCCGTTTCATTTGTTTATATCTTGTTTTTTAACGGCCCAATGGAATACCCACATAATCATTTTCGGTTGGTGTGAATATATTCTCGTGGGTATTTCAGCCCTTTACTTTGAGTACTTTGTGTAATCCATTGTGACCTTTGTGGTAAAAAATAAAAAACTTAACCACGAAGAACACGAAGGAAAGCACAAAGGTTTCACGAAGGCGCATCTTGAAAATATTTTTCTATCAATATTGCTGGAAAGATGAAAATGATTACTTTTGCAGTCCGAAATAGTTCGTTCAGGCTCAAAAAGAGGAGAGTTTAGCCCGCCTGCCGGACCCAAATATTTAAATTGTAAACATGTACGCAATTGTAGAAATCGCCGGACAGCAGTTCAAGGTGGAAAAAGAGAGGAAAGTCTATGTTCACCGTCTTCCAAACGAAGTGGGAACAGAGGTAACTTTCGATAAAGTATTATTGGTCGACAACGAAGGGGTCATCACCGTCGGAGCACCCGTTGTTGAAGGCGCAAAAGTGAATGCAACAGTTCTTTCGCACCTGAAAGGGGAGAAGGTCATCGTTTTCAAAAAGAACCGTCGCAAAGGTTACAGAAAGAAAAACGGTCACCGTCAATTCTTTTCCCAGATTCAAATTTCAGAAATAGTAGCGTAACCCTCTAAAAACAATTTACCATGGCACATAAAAAAGGGGCGGGTAGTTCGAAGAACGGCCGCGAATCAGAAAGCAAACGACTTGGAGTGAAAATTTTTGGCGGTCAGGCTGCCAAGGCAGGTAACATCCTGGTGCGCCAGCGTGGTACTGTTCACAATCCAGGGGCAAACGTTGGAATCGGTAAAGATCATACACTTTTCGCTTTGATCGATGGTACCGTTGCATTCAAAAAGAAGACCAACGCGAAGTCGTATGTTAGCGTTGAGCCTTTGAAGGAAGCAGAGTAATTCAGACACAGCTCATAAATTCTCTCCTGTTTTGTTGCCCTGGCAATGAAACAGGAGTTTTTTTTGTTGTAACTTTGACCCATCCTTCATAACTCATAACTCATAACTCATATCTCATTATGCTCAGCTTAAAATTTATCCAGGAGAATCCGGAATTTGTGATCGAAAGACTCGCTGTCAAACATTTCGATGCACGTGAAATCGTTCAGCAGGTATTGGCCCTCTACCAGAAACGAAACGAATACCAGATCGAAAGTGATGGTTGCAAAGCGGAGATGAACCAATTGTCGAAGGAGATCGGACTCCTGTTTAAAGATGGTAAAACGGAAGAGGCCAACAAAGCCAAAGAGCGGACTGTGGTTTTAAAGGAGTTGATCCGTCAGCACGATGAGGATTTTGTGAACATTGATTCTCAATTGGCAGCGCTACAGGTTCAGATGCCTAATCTGCCTTCATCCCTGGTTCCGGCAGGTAGAACACCTGAAGACAACCTGGTGGTTGCCGCAGGTGCGGGCGCACCCGGCCGTGCACGCGCGCGAGCGCTCGCCGCAGTTGCAACACTCGCCCTCGCGGGCTGCTCGAACTTCAGGCTCGGAAAGCGCGCCGCGTAGGAAGCTGTGTTCATCGTTCACTCCGGACAATGCAGGCCGATCGTCACGACGACGGCGCCGAGGACCAGGCCGATGACGCCGCCGAGGAAGCCGATGAGCGCGGACTCGATGACCAGCTCGCGGACGATCCTCGTCCTGCTCCCGCCGGTCGCGCCGCTGATGATCACCGCGCTGTCGGTGGCGCGCGAGCGCGAGCTCGATCCTTGCGTTCACGTCTTCGGGCCGGATGCGCGCCATCCGGCCCGCTCGCCGCACCCGCCTGATCGCAAAAATGCAGCGCGGCATCGCAATCCTGCCGAATGCGCCTGAGCAGCCGCGCAACGCCGATGCCGACTATCCATACCGTTTCGACAGCAGTTTTTATTATCTGAGCGGCTTTACCGAACCTGAATCGGTG
>JBBIUJ010000254.1:0-6342 GCA_037440345.1 Prolixibacter sp. | reverse complement strand
AAACTAAAATTCGAAATTGCCGGTGATGACTTCCGCGAAGGGTTGACTGCTGTTATTTCATGCAAGGTTCAGGAACCACAGTTCGAAGGTCAGACCAAAACCAAACTCGGAAACTCCGAGATCAGCACCTCGGTCGATCAGGCAGTCAGCGAAATGCTCAGCAACTACCTGGAAGAGCATCCTCGCGAAGCTAAAATCATCGTCAACAAGGTTATATTGGCAGCAACCGCACGTCATGCAGCGCGCAAAGCCAGGGAACTTGTCCAACGCAAAAATGTACTCACCGGAAGCGGTCTGCCCGGAAAACTAGCAGACTGTTCCGAAAAAGATCCGGAGCGTTGCGAACTGTTCCTTGTCGAGGGGGATTCTGCAGGTGGTACAGCTAAACAAGGCCGCGACAGAAGTTTCCAGGCCATTCTCCCATTACGGGGAAAAATCCTCAATGTGGAAAAAGCGATGCCACACCGGGTTTTCGACAGCGAAGAGATCCGCAACATCTATACAGCACTGGGTGTGTCCATTGGTACGGACGAGGATCCCAAAGAGCTCAATATCTCCAAATTAAGATACAACAAGATCATCATCATGACGGATGCCGATGTCGACGGATCGCACATTGCCACCCTGATCATGACCTTCTTCTTCCGTTACATGCACGATCTGATCATGAACGGCCATATTTATATCGCCACTCCTCCCCTTTACCTCGTCAAAAAGGGAAAACAGGAGCAATATTGCTGGACCGAGGCACAACGGCTGAGAATAATTGAGGATTGGGCAGGTGGCAACGAGAAAAGCGTGCACGTGCAGCGCTACAAAGGTTTGGGAGAGATGAACGCTGAACAACTCTGGGACACGACGATGAATCCTGAAAGACGTACTTTGCGCCAGGTGGAGATCGAAAATGCCGCCGAATCCGATCACGTTTTTTCGATGCTCATGGGCGATGAGGTACCTCCGCGCAGGAAGTTTATCGAAGACAATGCGACTTACGCGAACATTGATGTCTAATCAATTACAAATTAAAGATTACAAATTACAAATTGAATTAGCGCAGGATCATCAATTCATTATCTAGTTGGCAAGTTCAATTTACCAAATCTTTTAATCTTTAATTTGTAATCTGTAATCTGTTAATTCTGTGAACCTCTGTGTTTTCTCCTCCTCCAGCAATGCCATCCCTGAAATCTATTTCGAGGAGGCCCGGAAATTGGGCCAACTCGTTGGTGAATCGGGCTGGAACATGATTTATGGAGGCGCAAATGTAGGTTTGATGCATGTCTGCGCAGAATCAGCCAGGGAATATGGATCAAAGACAATTGGGATTATACCGGAACTGATCCATGCGCACCGGCTCTCCAATCCCAACGACCACGAGCAGATCATCACACCCAACATGCGGGAGCGCAAATACCTGATGCGCAAACGCTCTGATGCTTTCGTTGCGCTTCCGGGCGGTTTTGGAACCCTGGAGGAGATCCTTGAAGTGATCACACTAAAACAGTTAAATTACCACAACAAGGCCATTGTATTCATCAACACCAACGGTTATTACGACTCCCTTCTCGAACAATTTGAGAAATCCTACCGGGAAACCTTTGCCAAAGAGAGTTACCGCTCGATGTATTTTGTCGCCTCCAATTCCGTGGAAGCCATGCATTACCTACGGCAGTACCAGCCTGCCGAACAAATGGTAAAATGGTTCAATGTTCCGGACAAAGAAAACAAAAACAAAAACTGACAATTTGTCTCCTTGGCACTAGCTTCTGATCCCTGACCTGTGTAATTCCCAGAAATGGAGAGGTGGAGAAAGGAAGACTATAAGACTAGGGGATCAGGAGACTAATCAGCTCATGGATAGGAAGATAGCAATCCATTATATTTACTCTTTTAATCTGTGAAAATTTGTGTGATTTGTGGTAAGGCTGGGGTTAATTTTTTTAATCCGTGCTCCCTTCCGTGGTTCTAGTTAAAGTTTGTTAATCACGATTACTTTTGGATACATTTCCCGTCTAATAGAATATAGTTACCTATAGAATGGTACAAAATTTGAAACATGTATCCTGTAAATCTTAAAAAGTAATTATTTATGAACACAATTAAAAAGAGTGCATCTTACGTCGCATTTGCATTTATTGGAGCCGTTATAGCTCTCTCGTTGTATTCACATTTTAATTCGAACGACAGCAAGAGTGTTGTATTACAGCAAGAGCCCATTCATCTTACCAGCTACACCCAACCAACTGCACCACCGCAAGCCCAGCTGCCTGATTTAACACAGGCTGCCGAGAAGAGTGTTTCTGCAGTGGTACATATCACTACGAAAACAAAAACCAACAGCTATTATTTTGATGGTGGCAACGATATCTTTGAATATTTTTTTGGTCCCCGGGGCAATAGCAGACCGAAACCTCAATTCAGTGAGGCTGCAGGTTCAGGAGTCATTATCAGTGAAGATGGCTACATTGTAACCAACAATCACATGGTGGACGGAGCTCAGGATATCAATGTAATTCTCAACGATAACCGCAAATATACTGCTAAAGTGATAGGCCGGGATCCAAATACAGATATTGCACTGGTAAAAATTGATGCAAAAAATCTTACAGTACTGCCCTGGGGAGATTCAGAGGCACTTAAATTGGGCGAATGGGTATTGGCAGTTGGAAATCCTTTTAACCTTACTTCAACAGTTACAGCCGGAATTGTGAGTGCAAAATCGAGGAATATTGGTATCATGGGCGGAAAAATGCCTCTTGAATCGTTTATTCAGACCGATGCGGCTGTCAATCCGGGAAACAGTGGTGGCGCTCTGGTGAATGCACACGGCGAACTGGTCGGAATAAATACTGCAATTGCCTCACAAACAGGATCCTACTCAGGTTATTCCTTTGCCATACCCGCCTCAATCGTTCACAAGGTGGTTGAAGATCTGAGAAAATTCGGTGAAGTACAAAGAGCCTTACTTGGGGTAAGTATCAAGGACGTAAATGCAGATTTGGCCAAGGAAAATCATCTTGACAAAACAGAAGGAATCTGGATTGAAGATGTAACGGAAGATGGTGCTGCAAGATCAGCCGGCATTAAAAAGGGTGATGTAATTGTGGCGCTAAACGCGACAAAAGTTAATTCTGTTGCTCAGCTGCAGGAGCAAGTAGGCAAACATCGTCCTGGGGATCAGGTAGTTGTTACGGTTAGAAGAGATGGTGTAGAAAAGGTGTTCAATGTCATACTAAAAAATTCCAAAGGCAATACCTCCATCGTTAAAGAGAGTTTCTCTATGCTTGGGGCTGAATTTGGGGATATTTCCCAAAAGGACAAAGATCGGTTGAATATCGACCAGGGAGTTCAAATTTTGAAGATAACCAGCGGCAAATTAAAAAATGTTGGGGTTAGGCCCGGATTTATCATCACTGACGTAAACAAAATCAGTGTCGGAAGCGTTGAAGATATCAAGCGGGTCATCTCGCAGGGAAGCGATAAAAAACCGGTCCTGATCGAAGGTGTTTACCCCGATGGAAAATGGACCTATTATGTTTTTAATTTAAACGAATAATTCGTATATTGTAACGAAAGATTTTAATATTGTTGAAAGCAACTTTATTAGTATCTTTGCAGACTTTTAATTTCAGAGCATGAGACAACTAAAAATAACCAAGTCGATCACGAACCGCGAAAGCGCTTCGCTTGACAAATATCTTCAGGAAATTGGTAAAGAAGAACTTATATCAGTTGAAGAAGAAGTTGAGTTGGCGCAACGGATCAAAAAGGGAGACCAGGCGGCACTTGAAAAATTGACAAGGGCCAACCTCCGGTTTGTGGTTTCTGTTGCCAAACAGTACCAGAATCAAGGATTGAGCCTGCCCGACCTGATCAACGAAGGTAATTTGGGTTTGATCAAAGCTGCTGAGAAATTTGACGAAACAAGAGGTTTTAAATTCATCTCATACGCGGTATGGTGGATCCGCCAATCCATTCTGCAGGCTTTGGCCGAGCAGTCCCGTATTGTGCGTCTGCCTTTGAACCAGGTTGGTTCCCTGAACAAGATCAACAAAGCCTATTCCAAGTTTGAGCAGGAGCACGAACGCAGGCCTTCTCCCGAAGAGTTGGCCGATCAGCTGGAACTACCTGCCGAGAAGGTTGCCGATACTCTTCGCGTTTCCGGACGCCATGTATCTGTGGATGCGCCGTTCGTAGATGGTGAAGACAACAGCCTGCTGGATGTTTTGATCAACAACGATTCGCCGAATGCCGACCGGGTTTTGATCGATGAATCACTCTCGCGCGAAATTGAACGCTCACTGGCCACCCTAACCGAGCGGGAGGCCGACATCATCCGCATGTTCTTCGGAATTGCCAGCACAGAAATGACCCTTGAAGAGATCGGGGAGCACTTCGGACTGACCCGCGAACGCGTTCGCCAAATCAAAGAAAAAGCCATCCGTCGCTTGCGCCATACCTCACGAAGCAAGTTGCTGAAAACATATTTGGGATAAGTAACTCATTTTATATAGAAAGCCCTGATTCATTGCGGATCAGGGCTTTTTTTTTGCAATAAAAGTTCAACCCGCTTCGGGGTTGAGGTTTTACCATCTATCCTGATCCCCCCGGTTTCGCCGGGGGTTATTGACATTAAATTCCTTCGGAATTTGCCTTCATCCGAATATTACTATTTGATACCAATCCTTTCTGTATGACATAATTATGAATTGAATGTTTAGGTTGTGATGCTGATATTTAACTTATTGAGATATCAAAAATTCGTTATTATCATATTTTTTTGGTAACTTACGTAAAGCCTATTATTTGGAAGTCAACTTGTACTTAAAAAATATAACAGTGACATAAGTTGCTCCTTACACCCTTAAAGGTTCGAGTACGAAAAAATGCAATTATCTGGGAGGTAATGATTCTATTTTTTAAACTGACATCCCGATGGAAACAAATATCAGTCACATGATTTCAGCATCAATTGATGGTGATACGTTCTCATTTAACATCCTGATGTGATCAAATGTCAATCACCTGATTTCAGTGAACAACTGATGGAAATACTTTCAAATGTTACATCCCGAAGGGATCAAATGTTAATAACTAGATTTCAGTGAACAACTGATGGAAATACTTTCAAATGTTACATCCCGAAGGGATCAAATGTCAATAACCCCCGGCGAAACCGGGGGCCAACGATGAGCAGCAACACTTCAACCCCGAAGCGGGTTGAACTAAAACATAGACTAAATGAGCTACAGACAGTTATATTACCACATCGTCTTTGGGACAAAAGAACGCAGACCTACATTAACTGAAGCCTACAGTGAAGAACTCTACAAATTCATTTGGGGACTTATCAAAAACAAAGGCTGCAAATTATATCAGATCAATGGAGGAAATGATCATTTGCATATACTATCTGACCTTCATCCTTCCGTTTCACTTGCCAATTATATCAAAGATATCAAAGTCGCCTCTTCAATTTGGCTGAAAGGACAAAAGCACTTCAACAGTTTTGAGGCATGGGCAGAGGGGTATGCTGCCTTTTCAATTTCTCATACTGATCGGCAGGAAGCAATAGCCTACATCAAGAATCAAAAGGAACACCATCACAAAGAGAGCTTCATCGAAGAGTACAAGCGATTATTGAAGGAATTTGGAATTGAGTATGATGAGAAATATCTGCCTTAACGTTCAGCCCACTTCGGGGTTGAACAGTCTATAGCATTTGACCAAATTTTAAACAGCCTCTTAACATCGCTGAAAATATTTGCCAAATAACACATTACTTCAATGGTCACAGAGCAAACAACTCCCCAATCACCTTCCTCCCACTCTCCGATTTGTAATTCACCTCCACAAACTTTTTGACACCTGCCGGGGAAACTTCATCTTCCACAGAATTTACTAGGAAATCGGCTTCAACCAAAAGTTGAAAATCAATATCGTCAATGGCAGAAAAGGTATGGTGCTTGCTGATGATAAAACTGACCCGTTCAATAACTTCCGGGTCAACCGCAATATTTTGGAGAATTTCCCTGGCTACCGGCGGCCCCTCCTGCTCCTGCATCTTTCCATCGCAATAGCCATATTTGGCTTCCGAAACATGTATGCCTATGTCGTGCAAAATGGCCGTCAACTCAAGCACGAACTGCCTAGCCTGATCCAAACCCTCCAACCGGCCCAATAATTGAGCATATCCAAACACCTTGAGCGAATGCTCTATTCTTTTCTGATCTCCCCGGTTTCGACGGATCATCTCCCGCAAAACGATTGCAACCTGATTATCCATTTTTCCGCTCTTTTAACAATTTTTGCATGGCAAACATTTCATCGCGTAATCTGGCC
>JBBIUJ010000253.1:0-6365 GCA_037440345.1 Prolixibacter sp. | reverse complement strand
CTTGCATTGTATGATTCTTACCGGATTTGATGTGACAGACGATATCACCTTTGCTTTGGAGGAAAAGCTAATATGCAAATACCTGAGTAAACCATTTGATTTGAAGCTGATCCTGGAAGCGATAACTGAGGCTGTCTCCAAATGAGCGCTTAATCAAGATCTTTAAGCCAATAAGCCTATCGCCCAATTATAGCAATTTCTCAATCTCGTTTGTAAGCTGAATGAATTCTGCGACAGAGAGTTGCTCTGGTCGCCTGGTCAGTGTGTGGGCATCTAATTCGTTGTATCGCGGAGTGAAGCTTTTGATGCTGTTACGAAGCATCTTTCTCCGCTGATTAAAGGCTTGTTTGACAACCGATTTAAACAGTTTTTCGTTGCACCCTAAATTGGTCCTTCCGTTTGCAGTAAGGCGTATAACGGCCGATTTCACTTTTGGAGGAGGATCGAAAACATCTTCATTCACAGTAAAAAGATATTCAACATTGTACCAGGCCTGAAGCAGCACACTCAAAATTCCATAGCTCTTTGAGCCTGGGCCATGGCAAATACGTTCGGCCACCTCCTTCTGGAACATGCCTACAATCTCTGGAATCAACTCTTTGTTTTCCAGTACTTTGAACATGATTTGTGAAGAGATGTTGTAGGGAAAATTTCCAATCAATGAAAATGGGGTAGTGGAATATTTAGCCCTTAAGTCCATTTGCAAAAAGTCTCCTTCCACAATATGACCTTCCAGTTCGGGAAGATATGTTTTGAGGTAACTTACAGATTCCCTGTCGATCTCAACAACGGTGGTTTCAAGATTGGATTTTTGCAGCAGGTAACGGGTTAGAACCCCCATACCAGGACCAACTTCCAATACCTTGTGCCGATCGCCTAATGCGAGCGCATCTACAATATCAGCAGCGATCTGATGATCCCGAAGAAAATGTTGTCCCAGTCCTTTTTTTGCTTTTACCTGCATCTGGAGAAATTACAAATTACAAATTACGAATTACAAATTATGAATGACGAATTGCGAATGACAGTTTGAGTTGCATTCTTGTCAAAGGTATTAAAAAGGAGCAATCCGTCAGAGATATTTTGGTTACTTTTACACCAAACAAGAATTTGTGTCAAAACAGAATTTCGAACTTTTCATTGCCAAAAGGATATTTTCCGACCCTGATAACAAAAGGAAATTTTCACGGTCCATTATCTCTTTTGCACTGTTCGGCATCGCTTTCGGCTTGATGCTGATGATCTTGTCCGTTGCCATTGTTACCGGTTTCAAAAAGGAGATACGTGACAAGGTGATCGGATTTGGCTCGCACATTCAGCTTGTAAATTTTGATTCGAACTCTTCGTTCGAAACTGTGCCAGTAAGCAGGAATCAATTGTGGCTGCCACGCCTGACAAGCCTTGAAGGGATCAAACATGTGGAAGTATTTGCCACCAAACCAGGGATCATCAAGACAGATGAAGAGATGTTGGGAATGGTTGTGAAGGGGGTGGGACCCGATTTCGACTGGACCTTTTTTAAACAGAATCTTGTCGCCGGTTCTATTTTTCAGGTCAGTGACAGTATTTCGACAGATAAAGTTTTGATATCCAAGCAAGTGGCATCACTGATGAAATTGAAAGTGGGCGATCCGGTCTATTGCTACTTTCTCAACGATCAATTAACTGACCAACGCATGCGAAAATTTTCTGTTTCCGGCATTTATCAATCCAGCCTGGAGGAGTTTGACCATCTTTTCGTGTTGGCAGACATTCAGCAAGTCAGAAAGTTGAATGGGTGGAAGCCAGACGAAATCAGCGGATTTGAGATCTCTATCAACAATTTTGACCGGCTGGATGAAATGACAAAAAAGGTAAAAGGTTTAACCATCCATTATGCTGATACGGATTCAGTGTCGATGCGGCCTGTCAGCATTACCTCGAAGTATCCCCAAATTTTCGACTGGCTTAACCTGCTGGATATGAATGTATGGATCATCTTAACCCTCATCATCCTGGTTGCCGGTTTTAACATGGTATCGGGATTACTGATCCTTATTTTGGAACGAACATTCATGATTGGGACCCTCAAGGCAATCGGGAGCAACAACTATAGCATCAGGAAGGTATTTCTTTATCTCTCTTTCTTTTTAATAGGACGAGGTATGTTGTGGGGAAATATCGCAGGCATTGGCATCTGTTTGCTCCAATCCTATTTTCACATCTTCCATCTGGATCCAACTTCTTATTATCTTGAATATGTGCCAATTAACCTGAAGGTCGTTCATCTTCTTGTGCTGAATGCAGGAACACTGATGGTAACGCTGTTGATGCTGGTCGTTCCCTCGTGGTATGTATCAAGAATCTCCCCTGACAGGGCATTGCGGTTCGATTAGTGAATGTTTTGCAAATACTCAGTAATCAATTTTATAACCTCCTCGGGCTGTACGTCATTTATACCCCTGATTACGATTTTGGATTGCTCGTAAAACGGAGCTCTTTTCGCCAAAGCGGTCTCAATAAACTCCATTAATTCCTCCTTGCTTTTTCCTGCAATCAGGGGACGTTCGGTTTTGGATTTGAGTAATCTGCATGCAAGTGTTTCGTTGTCGGGAGCAAGATAAATGGTTATACCAGCCTCATTCATCTGTTTCATGTTATCGAAAAAACAGGGGGCCCCACCGCCCGTGCCGATGATGATCTCTTCAAACTGAGCCACCTCGTGCAACGCCTGACGCTCTTTTTCGCGAAAGGCGGCTTCCCCTTCCTGGGCAAATATATCGGGAACAGATTTGAAATTCCGCTCTTCTATGTATTTGTCAAGATCGATGAAATTCATCCCCATGAGCGCCGCAACTTTTCGTCCGATGGTCGATTTACCACATCCCATGTAACCGGTCAGAAAAATTCTCATTACTCGAAGATTAAGGTCATCTGGTCCGGTTCGCCATCCTTGCCGGGCCGGATAATTTCAAATGGGATGTCGTTGATCAATTCAATTTCCTCCTGGTTCGTAGCGGGTTGCTCCGGTGTTTCGGCTCCCTCTTCCTCTTTTCCCTCCGTCTCTTCCTCCTCTTCCTTAATAAGTGGTTCAAGCTCAGTGATATTCTTTATTTCGAAAGTTGAGATTCGTTTCCCTTTGGCCTTGTAGGATTTGACGGCTATAAACTCTGACACATCGATGATCTCCTTCTCCCGGTCTTCGTGTGCACCGCCAAATTCTACCTCAAGCTGCGGATATCTCTCCCAGGTGATGCTGGTAAGCTTATTGTCGGGAAACTCTCCGATAAACCTGCATTGTTTACCGGCATTGGCTTCAATGTTGAACCTTTTCAGGTAGTAGAAATTCTGTTCAGCATCGAAATAAACTACTGAGGCAATTTGATCCGGGTCGAATTTGGAGATGGAAAGTATGTTCTTCTCAAAATGGTTCTCCAGATCGTAAGTAAAGAGGTGGAAAAACCCGTCCTTGTCGACAACCAGAATCTTGTCATCGCCGGTAAATTCGCCGAGATAGGAACCGCGTCCATCGGCATTAAGCCTAAGCACGTCCTCGTCGAACCATATTTTTCGTCCGCCCAGGGTAGACATGCCTTTCTCCTTGAGGGTAATTTTGTGAATTTCGTTTTTGGAAACCAGGTTTCCCATGGAGGCCCGGCCCTTGATGGCCAGTTCAGCCATATTCACCTCATCAATCAGTTTTTTTAGTTTCGGCCGTGGTTTGAAGGTAATGCGCAATACTTCGGCTTCCCCGTTAGGATTGGCGCTAAAATAGAGTATGCGGGATCCCTCGGTTCCGAGCGTCATGTTGTACTCCTTGTCGCGGGTTACTCCGGTAACGGCAAAACGTTTCATGTAGTTGTTGCCTGCCTTGCCATCCCTGTAAACCAGGTTGTAGATGGTGCGGTCGTTGTTCTTCTCAAAAACCGCCACATGCAGCACGTTTTTGCCAACAAATGCCTTGTCCGAAACCTTCGAAATGAAATAGGTTCCATCTTTTCTGAAAACAATGATATCGTCAATATCCGAGCAGTCACAGATGTATTCGGCTTTTTTCAGCGCTGTTCCGACGAATCCCTCCTCGCGGTCGATGTAGAGCTTTTCGTTGGCCATCACCACTTTTGTGGCTTCAATGTTCTCAAAATTCCTTATCTCGCTTTTCCGGTCGCGGCCTTTGCCAAACCTGGCTTTAAGCTTATCGTACCAGGCAATGGAGTAGGGGATGATGTGGTCGATGTGATGCTGGGTCTCGTCAATCTCATTCTCGATGGAAACGATTAATTCGTCGGCCTTAACCGTGTTAAATTTTAATATCCGGCCCATCCGGATCTCCATCAGTTTGAGGATGTCCTCCCTGGTGATGATTCTTTTAAATTTTGATTTCCATGGATCAAGCCGCTTATCGATGTGGGCGACGGCTACATCCATGTTGGCTGAGTCTTCAAAGGCTTTGTCCTTGTAAATCCGTTCTTCGATGAATATTTTCTCAAGGGAGGAGAAGTGCCATTGCTCTTCCAGCTCACCCTTGTGGATTTCCAGCTCCAATTTCAAAAGGTCGACCGTATTGCTTACCGATCTTTTCAATATCTCGCTGACAGGCATGAAGTGAGGCTTGTCCTCCTCGATGATGCAGGAGTTTGGCGAGACAGATACCTCACAATCGGTGAATGCATAGAGCGCGTCGATGGTCTTGTCGGAACTCGTACCCGGAAGCAGGTGGACGAGGATTTCCACATTTGCAGCGGTATTGTCGTCAATTTTCCGGATCTTGATTTTTCCCTTTTCGAAAGCCTTGATGATCGTTTCGATCACGGATGAGGTGGTCTTTCCAAAAGGTATTTCTGTGATAACCAGTGTTTTGTTATCGAGTTTTTCGATTTTTGCCCTGATCTTGATGGCCCCGCCACGCAATCCGTCGTTGTATTTGGATACATCGAGAAATCCTCCGGTAGGAAAGTCGGGGAACAATTCAAAAGGCTCATTTTTCAGACATGCGATGGAGGCGTCGATCAGTTCAATGAAATTGTGGGGCAATATCTTGGAGGCAAGACCTACCGCGATCCCTTCAACCCCCTGTGCCAACAGCAAAGGAAATTTTGCAGGCAATGTCACTGGTTCCCGGTTTCGTCCGTCATAGGATTGCTGCCACCTGGTGGTTTTTGGATTAAAAAGGACCTCAAGGGCGAACTTTGAGAGCCGGGCTTCAATGTACCTCGGCGCTGCCGCACCATCACCTGTATGGATATTTCCCCAGTTTCCCTGGGTGTCGATGAGCAAATCTTTCTGACCCAGTTGTACGAGTGCATCGCCAATGGAGGCGTCGCCGTGTGGATGGTACATCATGGTTTGTCCGATGATGTTGGCGACCTTGGTATAACGGCCATCGTCCATCTGTTTCATGGCATGGAGAATCCTGCGCTGTACCGGTTTCAATCCATCGTTGACGTAAGGAACGGCACGCTCGAGAATGACATAGGAAGCATAATCGAGAAACCAGTTCTGGTACATCGACGAAAGGTAGATGATGTGGTGCAACTCTTTCTTTTCCCCCTGCTCATTCAGGTCAGGCAGCAGGTCATCGGGTAAAAGGTCTCCTTCGCTATCCATTAATCAAATTTTCTTTGTTTAAATTCTTTACACAGAGTTTCACGGAGAAGTCACAGAGTTACACTGAGTAAAAATATTTCTCTGTGTAACTCTGTGCTGCCTCTTTCTTCCTCTGTGTAATATTTTTCATAACCACCAATTTAGATCTCACAGTTCATCCTTCTCAACATGCAAATTCTCAATGATAAAATCCTGCCTGTCGGGCGTATTCTTGCCCATGTAGAACTCCAACATTTCGACGATCGATTCATTTTTGTTCAGGATAACCGGATCGAGACGGATTTGCTCGCCAATAAAATTCTTGAACTCATCGGGGGATATCTCACCCAAACCTTTGAACCGGGTAATCTCAACGCCTGTTGCCAAAACCTTTACCGCCGTGTCCCTTTCCTGTTCGGAATAGCAATATTCGGTCCTTTTCTTGTTTCGTACCCTGAATAGCGGGGTTTGCAGGATGTACAGATGGCCTCTGCGTATCAATTCCGGGAAAAATTGCAGAAAGAAGGTAATCAGCAAAAGCCGGATGTGCATCCCGTCTACGTCGGCATCGGTCGCAATGATCACTTTGTTGTAACGAAGCTCATCGATTCCCTCCTCAATGTTCAGGGCTGCCTGCAGGAGGTTGAACTCCTCATTCTCGTACACAATCTTCTTGGTAAGGCCATAAGAATTCAGCGGTTTGCCACGCAGACTGAAGACGGCCTGGGTATTCACATCCCTCGATTTGGTGATGGAGCCACTGGCCGAGTCGCCTTCCGTGATGAAGATCGCGCTGTTGT
>JBBIUJ010000252.1:0-6398 GCA_037440345.1 Prolixibacter sp. | reverse complement strand
CCCTGCCGGGATTACATTAAAATATTACTTCCATAGTTGGGTATTTTTCAAACACAAAACATGGGGCTGCTTGTATGTCTTCTTGTTACCAAATTTTCAATATACTTCAAAAAACAAAACCCTATGCAAATCAATTTCTGCATAGGGTTTTCTCAGCTTTTATAGCTATTACTATCTTTTGCCCTGCGGATGGTAATACTTCATCGCCTCCGGCAATTTTGAACTGATCCTGGCAATCCTGTTCTCATCAATTGGGTGGGTACTCAAAAATTCGGGTACTTTAGTGGTGCTGTTCTGCGCCATTGCTTTCCAAAAATCGATGCTCTGGGCCGGATCATAACCTGCCATGGCCATAAAATACAATCCCATCTCATCTGCCTCATATTCGTGTGTTCTGGAGAAGGGCAACAGATAACCAAGTTGAGATCCCATACCAAACGCAGCCATTGCAAGTTGCTGTGTCTCCTGTGGTTTTTGAGCCAACGCTACGGATAAAGCAATACCGGCCCCTTGCGCAACAAGCTGTTCACTCATTCGTTCACCTCCATGCCTTGCTACCGCATGCGCAATTTCGTGGCTCATGACTGTGGCCAGTTGCGCATCATTCTTGATCAGTGGAAGAATACCGGTGTAAACAACCACTTTGCCTCCCGGCATACACCAGGCATTCACTGTTTTGTCTTCGATAAGGTTAAATTCCCATTTATAACCTTCAAGATAAGAAGTTAAACCTTTGTCTTTAAAATATTTTTCGACTGCAATGGCTATGTTGTTACCCACTCGTCTCATCCTTTCCGTTTCTGGCTTGTTGAGTGAAATTTTGTTTGATTTGATGAACTGGTCATATTGGCTCAGACTCATACTCATCACCTCTGATTCGCTAACCAGGCTTAACTGTTTACGACCGGTGAGCGGGACTGTTTTGCAAGAAGTCAGAAAAACAACTGAAAGCAAAGCAACTCTCAGAACAGTGAAACTTAAAAAGCGTGTCATCTACTTATAAATCTTATGTTTATTGGATAATAGCGTATTGTAAAGCAGCGATGCAATGGTCATTGGACCCACTCCCCCAGGTACAGGAGTAATATAGGAACATTTTGGCGCTACCTCGTCGAATTTCACATCACCTTTCAGTTTGAAGCCTGATTTGGTCTGGTCGGAGGCCACGCGGGTGGTCCCTACGTCGATCACAACGGCTCCCTCCTTAACCATATCTCCGGTCAAAAATTCTGGCATCCCAAGGGCAGCAACAATGATATCGGCTTGCAGGCAGATCTCTTTCAGGTTCTTGGTCCGGCTGTGACAGAGGGTCACTGTGCAATCCACACCTTTTTGAGAAAGCAGGATACTCATCGGGCGACCCACAATATTGCTCCGGCCAATCACCGCACAACTTTTGCCTTTGGTCTCGATCTTGTATCTGCGGAGCAATTCCATGATGCCAAACGGAGTAGCCGAAACAAAGGCGGGCATACCTGCCACTACCCTACCGACATTGACCGGATGAAATCCATCCACATCCTTTCGGGGATCGATGGACTCAATCACCTTTTCTTCCGAAATATGTTTGGGCAATGGAAGTTGGACAATAAATCCATCAATGGAGGAATCTTCATTCAATCCCCTGATTGAATGAAGCAACTCCTCCTGGGTAACGGTATCTTCGAACCGAATCAGGGTAGATCCAAAACCAACCATCTCGCAGGCTTTCACTTTGGCCGCCACATAGGTTTCGCTGCCACCATCGTGACCGACCAAAATAGCCGCCAGATGGGGCGCCTTCAGTCCGGAAGCCACTATTTGTGCAACCTCTTCAGCAATCTCCTGCTTCAGAATTGTTGCTATCTCTTTGCCATCAATTAGAATCATCGTCTCTGCCCTTTCCCCTGAGTCATCATCTTCTTCATATTTGCGCCCGAAGAGACCATTTTCATCATCTTGCGCGTATCTGCAAACTGCTTCAACAACCTGTTCACCTCCTGTACCGATGTTCCCGAGCCGTTTGCTATTCTTTTACGCCTGGAACCGTCAATCAATGCGGCGTCTGCCCGTTCCGCTTTGGTCATCGAGTAGATGATCGCTTCCACATGTTTGAAGGCATCATCTTCAATATCAACATCTTTCAAAACCTTGCCCATTCCCGGGATCATTCCTGCAAGGTCTTTCAGGTTACCCATCTTCTTGATCTGTTGGATCTGCTTCAGGAAATCGTCGAAATTAAACTGGTCTTTGGCCAGTTTCTTCTGCAACTTTCTTGCCTCCTCTTCGTCGTATTGCTCCTGGGCTTTCTCAACAAGTGATACGATGTCTCCCATGCCAAGGATACGATCGGCCATCCTGCTTGGATAGAAGGCGTCGATGGCGTCCATCTTCTCGCCCATCCCCACGAATTTGATCGGCTTGCTGACCACCGAACGGATCGAAAGGGCAGCGCCACCGCGGGTATCACCGTCCAGCTTGGTCAGCACAACCCCATCGAAATTCAGACGGTCATTGAACTCTTTTGCAGTATTCACAGCATCCTGACCTGTCATCGAGTCGACCACAAACAATATCTCGCCGGGATTAACAGCATTCTTGATGGCCTCGATCTCTTTCATCATCATCTCATCGATGGCCAGACGTCCAGCGGTATCGATGATCACTACATCGTTGCCCTTTAATTTTGCCTCTCTCACGGCATCTTTGGCTATTTTGACCGGATCTTTGGTTGTTTCGTCGGTGTAGACATTGACCTGGATCGCGGCTCCCAAAATGCGCAATTGCTCAATAGCGGCCGGCCTGTACACGTCGCAAGCTACCAACAATGGATTTTTCCCCTGCTTGGTTTTCAGACGGTTGGCCAATTTGCCGGTAAAGGTTGTCTTACCCGATCCCTGTAATCCCGACATCAGAATGATGGCAGGAGATCCCTTCAGGTTCACATCAACAGATTGTCCTCCCATCAGTTCAACCAACTCATCGTGAACTATCTTCACCATCAGCTGTCCTGGATTCAATGAGGTAATAACCTGCTGACCAATGGCTTTATCCTTTATCCTGGTGGTAAAATCTTTCGCGATCTTGAAGTTCACGTCAGCGTCCAGCAAAGCCCGGCGCACCTCTTTCAAGGTTTCGGCAACATTGATTTCAGTAATTTTACCTTGGCCTTTCAGTAATTTGAACGACCGTTCCAGTTTATCCGTAAGATTTTCAAACATATTCAGTATCTTTTAAAAAGCGTACAAACTTACATGAAAATTAAAAAAGTTTGGAGGCAGTTTTTGAATTTTTTGTCAATTTTTCAAAATTTATACTCTACCTATGTAACGAACTACTTTGTCGTTCGTCCTATTTGCATAATTATTATAGTCGGCTAAATGATCAAATATCTCCTTGTTATTTCAATTCTTTTTGGGAACTATGTCCTTTCGTTCTCTCAGGATAAACCAAAAAAAATGTACATCGCTGAGAAATGTACTTCACCTGTTGTCGTTGATGGAAATTTGGACGAAGATGCCTGGAATGGCAAATGGGAAGGGGGTTTTATTCAGCGTGAACCCTATGAAGACCAAAAGCCCTCGCAAGAGACACAGTTTCGGCTATTGTTCGACAATGACTACCTGTACGTTGCCATCAAGGCGGTTGATACCGCGCCTGACAGCATTGTAAGTAGATTATCCAGAAAAGACAAATCTGATGGAGATATGGTAGGGTTGGCATTGGACAGTTACCATGATCTCAGGACCGCATTCGGTTTTTTTGTCTCGGCCTCAGGTGTCAAATCAGACGAAATATTTACCGAAGACGGGATGGTTGAAGACCTGACCTGGGATCCAATTTGGTATGTGAAAACAGCCAAACAAAGTTGGGGATGGAGCGCTGAGATGAAGATACCACTGACCCAACTGAGATTTGAGAAAAACTCCAAAGAGGTATGGGGACTTGAAGTTGTGCGACTGCTTTTTCGAAAAAATGAACTTTCAGTATGGCAGCCAATCGCCAGAAATGCATCAGGTTTTACACGACATTACGGAGAACTTACCTTCAATGGCGAGTTAAAAGCTAAAAAGCAGTTTGATTTAACACCATACGTTACGGCAGGTATCAACAACTATCAGCCGGAACCTAACAACAAATATGCCGATGGTTCAGATGCCAAAATGAATGCCGGGTTAGACGGAAAGATTGGAGTTACCAACAATTTGACTTTGGATTTTACAATAAATCCAGACTTTGGACAGGTGGAAGCCGATCCATCGCAGGTCAATCTGACAGCATATGAGACTTTCTTTGTCGAGAAACGGCCCTTTTTCATCGAAGGAAATAACATCACCCGCTTCCAGCTTGGTTTTGGGGATGGCGATTTATCCACCGAACAGATGTTTTATTCCAGAAGAATCGGGAGAAGACCCCATATTTCACTTGATCTGCGAGATGATGAATACGCGAAGGTTCCGAATTTTACTAGAATTATCGGTGCTGCAAAACTAACCGGTAAAACATCCAAAGGTTGGTCTGTTGGAATTATTGAAAGTCTTGGCGCACAGGAAAACGCTAAAATTGACTACAAAGGGGTAACCCGAACCCAGACCGTTGAGCCACTGACCAACTATTTCGTTGGAAGATTGCAAAAAGACAGCAAAGATGGCAATACCATCATTGGTTTTCTGGGTACAAGCACGGACAGAAGCCTGAACGACTCACTTTTGACAGCTGATTTGCGGCGTAACGGCAGATCTCTGGGCTTCGATTTTAAACAGTACTTTAACAAGAAAGACTGGTTGCTTCAGTTCAATACGGTGGTCAGCAATGTAAATGGAAGCAAGGAGGCCATTGATAAAACCCAGACTTCGTCAACGCATCTTTTCCAGCAACCCAATGCCAGGCACTTGCATTACGATGCTAATTTAACATCTCTTACCGGTAACGGTGGTAATTTTCAATTGGCAAAAATTGGCGGCAATTTCAATTGCCTACTTGCTGCCATGTGGAAATCACCTGGACTTGAGTTAAATGACATCGGATATTTGCGCTCTACGGATGAATTCATTCAGGTAAGTTGGGCAGGGTACAAATTCAATAAGCCTGTTGGGATCATGCGCTCAGCCAGACTTAACCTAAATCAATGGAACGCCTGGAATTACAATGGAACGCATCTGCTTTCGGGAGGCAATTTCAACGGACACATACAATTTTCAAATCAGTGGTTTTTACATGCCGGATACAACATGGATTCCGAATCACTGCAAGCCTCCCAATTGCGGGGCGGGCCTGCAATGCTCATGCCCGGAACAAAATCATTGTGGTACTTTGTTGAAACTGACACCCGGAAAAAGTTCTCCGTCAAATACCAAGGGAGCCATATAAGGCAAAATTTTAAATCTGCCTCGATGGATCAGTTTTCTCCGATCATCCGTTATCAGCCGCACAACTCCCTCGAATTCCTGTTCGAACCATCTTATACCATTAACAAGAATGATTTACAATATGTTAACGAAGTGGATTACGGCAACGACAAAAGGTATATCCTTGGAACCATCGACCAAACCATCTTTTCCTTTTCAGTACGTATCAATGTAAACATACGTCCAAATTTAACGATTGAATACTGGGGTCAGCCATTTCTTACCTCCGGGAAATACACGAATTTAAAGATGGTGACGCAAGCCACAAACCCAAAATACCAGGATCGCTTTCACATCTACGACACGCAGCAATTGCTTCCCGTTCAGGATGGAAATAAGATCGTCCTGATTGATGAAAACAGGGACGGAAAAGCAGATTATCAATTTGATAACCCAAATTTTAACTTCAATGAATTCCTCTCCAATCTTGTGCTCAGGTGGGAATATTTACCAGGGTCAACCCTCTACCTGGTATGGTCGCAGAACCGTCGCTACGAAGCTTCAAGTGGAAATTTCGACTTTTCGCACAACCTTAGCCAGCTTTATAACTATGAAAAGCCAAACAACACCGTTATGCTAAAACTTTCGTATCGTATCGCTATGCACTAAAAAACTGGTTCTCAAATAGGTGCAATATTCAGGATAAAGTGCCTTCGAAAACCGCTAAGCGGTCAAAATTCGATCTTCAACAAATGCATCGAATTGATTTTATAGCACTTACCCCACAAATAAAAAAAAGAACAAATAACTTTTTGAATCAAAATATAACTACCTTTACATCGGATTATTTACCATTAAATAAGTTTTTTTTTATGAACATTTTCGTAGGAAGCCTTCCATTTAGCTTGGAGGAGGCAGAATTAAAGGGATTTTTTGAGGAGTACGGTGAAGTAACTTCAGCCAGAATTATTACTGACAAATTCTCCGGAAGGAGTAAAGGTTTCGGCTTTATTGAAATGCCGAATGCAGAAGAGGCTCAAAAAGCCATTGAAGAATTAAACGGTGCAGAAG
>JBBIUJ010000251.1:0-6403 GCA_037440345.1 Prolixibacter sp. | reverse complement strand
GCTCTTCCGATCTGTATTCGTGGTTACCGGGTATGGCATAAACGCCAAGCGGAGTACGGATTTCCTGAATATGCTTGCCAAGATTTTTTCGCAACACCGGACCGATATCGCCATCCACCAGGTCACCACAGAGAAGCACAAGATCCGGCTTTTGTTCGTTGATGATGCGGACCAGCTTCATCTCCTGCCGTTCGCCGATCAGAGCCCCCAGATGGATGTCGGACGCCATCAATATTTTGAGTTCAGTATTCCCGGTTACGGTTTTGTGTATCGTCAAAGGAATCTCTTTTATCCTGGTAGTTAACGCGTTGATGTAACCTCCAAGCACCACCATCGAAACTACCCCGATGACGGTATAGCCCAAATACAACTTCCCGATAGGGGAAAAATCGGGCAAAAAATGGAAGAAATAGTTTGCAACCCGGACCAGGTCGATCAGCAACAAGGATATCAGGAAATAGAACATAAAGGCCAGCCAGAAGGCGCCAACCCGGTAAATCCATTCGCTGACTACTGATGAGGAGGCTCTTTCCCAAAACATCCCCACCAGGAATGAGGCAACCAGCGTCCAGAATATTACAGTAAACCACCTCTTAAGGGATGGGGTGCAGGAGAAAACCATCAACCCCCGGGTATAAACGAAATAATTTAGCGAGGAATAGAGGAGCAATACGATGCTGAAAAATATAAAAAAGGAAAGTGTTCTCATTACAAAATAATTAGACGAGCAAAACTATCAATTATTTTGAGGGTATAAATCCCTTCCACCCATTTTGATTATATTTGCCGCAAGATATTCTACAAACCCTTTCAACGAATGCGATTTCGGTTCCTAATTCTCCTATTGGCGGTCATGTTACTTCTCTCCTGTAACAATGGTTCCCACTGCTACGAGTCGTCTGAAACCCTTATGGTCACTACCTTTACTGCCAATGGAACGCTCAAAATCGACTCTATTATGGTCAGGGGGTATAACAGGCTTGCCAAGGGTGACACCCTGGTATTCAACAAGATTGCAGCAACGGCAGTGAGGGTTGGATTGCCGCTCTCGGTTAGCGCCGACACAACAGGATTCGTTGTATTCGCCAATGGCAAGGCCAGTTCATTCTGGGTAAAACATACCATGAACTTTCAATTGATTTCGCAAAGCTGCGGTTTTGCGCCTAATTACGGGCTTACGGCCATCAGACGAAGCTCCCTCATCGATTCAATAAAAATTTTTGATCCGGTTGTGGATCCAAAATCTGCTGAAAAATATGCCACGAATGGACAAAATATTACGGTCTATCTTCATCTTACTACTCCTTAGTCCGGTTACCGGCTTTGGGCAGAATAAGAAAGAGGTGTGGAGGTACGAAGGCCCCCGCTTTGGGATTGACGTATCACGTTTTCTGATGCCAACCATCCAAAAAGCAACGAAAAGCGCCTTCGAAATCCAGGCGGATTATCCTTACAAAGGCAATTTCTTCCCTACCGTGGAGGTCGGATATCAAAGCGTTGATGATTTAAAAGATGCCTTTCACTATACCAACAAAGGTGCCTATGGCAGGATTGGGGTGGATGTGAACATCAACAAATTCGAATCTTTGTCTGACAACGATCTGGTTTTTGTAGGGTTCAGGTATGGCTTTAGCAGGTTTTCGCACGAGACCCTTGCAGCCAGCTACACCAATTATTGGGGCACTTTGCAATCCTCTTATCCCAAAAAAAACCTGGGAGCCCATTGGGGCGAACTGGTTTTCGGATTGAAGGGAGAGTTGCTGCCCAACATTTTTTTTGGTTGGTCTGTAAGAGCTAAATTTCTTCTTGCCTCAACCAAAGATGACCAGGTTGCCCCTTATGTAATTCCTGGATTAGGATACACGGCCTCGGAAGTTCCTTTCGATTTTTCAGTAACGGTAGCCTACCGTATTCCGCTTATCAAGACTAAAAAGTTGCCCAAAGCCCTCAAATCGGCACGTCCAAATCGTTCCGACTCAGACAAGGATGAAGAGCTTGACCCGAATGATCCCAACAATCCCAACAACAATAACAATGGATATGGTGGCGGACAGCGGGGAAGGAATAACCAGGTGTACTAAGAAGGAAAAAGGATAAAGGATAAAGGGAAAGGGGGCAGACGAACTGAAGATATATTTTCTCAATTAATTCAAAAGAAAAGCCGCTACAATCGTGATTTGCAGCGGCTTTTCTTTACCTTTTAAACCCAAAAGAGCTCTTCCTGGCACTTATGGTTTCGCCTCTTTTTGAGCCTCCTCCGTCATTTTTTGGTTGGCAGTAATAGCAAACTCCACCCTGCGATTGATGCTCCGGCCTTCATCGGTATCGTTCGTGGCAATTGGATCGGCGACACCTAATCCGGATGTTTTTAGCCGAATGGCAACCAATCCTTTTGAAATCAGATAAGTTTTTACTGACTCTGCCCTCTCTTTGGAGAGTTTAAGATTATAGTCCGGATTTCCGGTACTGTCGGTGTATCCGAAAATATCAATATTGGTTTCTGCATATTCTTTGAAAACGGGAACCAATTTATCAAGATTTGCCTTTGCCTGGGTCGTCAAGGTCGATTTATTCAGATTAAACCGGATCGCATCTTCCTTTAAAACCATGCGAATTCCTTCGCCAACCCGTTCGACTTCAGCGCCAGGCAGCGCTTCAGTAATTTTTCTGGCTTGCTTGTCCATTTTATTTCCAATAATGGCGCCTGTTCCACCGCCGACCGCAGCCCCAATTACCGCTCCCAAAACAGCATTGCCGCCTTTGCCCACGTTGTTGCCTATGATTCCTCCCAGAAGCGCTCCGGCAGCTACTCCTATCCCTGTACCTTTTTGGGTATTGTTTGCATTCTGAATGGTTTTGCAACCAGTAAACAAAGAGGTTACCAAAAGCAACGCTGCTAAACTTAAAATCGGAAATTTATTCATGACAAATAATTTTTAATTTGTATTGTTAATTGTATTTCAAAAAGACTCTATGCTTCTATCTTCATACGATAAAAGCATCTTAAAATTATAAGAAAGAAAACTTTTCTGTTCAGTGGGAAGGTCAATTCACCTTTTCGAATTGATAGGTAATCTCTTTTTGCTGGCCCCCAACATTGATTTGGTCAATCAATTGAAAAGAGGTAGGAGATTGTTTGGCAACCTTCAACAAATATCCCTGGCTGACCTTTTTTGCTTTAACCCCGGAATCGATAAATTTCAACGCGAATGTCCCTTCCTTGTTGATACTCCACACAATTGAAGAGTTGAAAGCAGGGCAATCACCGAGGGTCAGGCTCACCGATCCTTTGTTATTGTTTGGAATAAATTGCCAGGTACTTCCAACAAAACATTTCGAGTCGGCGATCTGAAATGAATTCACCTTGAAGTAGTCGGATCCGGGGAAGGATACTTCAGTAATTTTCCAATTCCCCTTCAGATCCGATTGTTGCTTTCTGTCGGTCTGAGTGGTTGTCCCGGCGGCCGGAGCAGTTGTTTTACATGAAAATAGAAAAACAGGGATGATCAACACCAGAATAATTTTATGCAGGTTTCTCATGATAAATAGTTTTTAAGGCCGCAAAAATAACACATTCCGGGAAAGGTTATTCCAATTAAGCCGGAAAATATAGACAGCCATTCTTAATATTAGGATCACAACAGTTCAGGTTTGAACAATCATGTTGCCCATGGGTTTACCAGTAAGTCAAAGATACAATTTGAAAGCAAATCACAACTTTAAGGAAACTGGGCGTAAAAAACTGACCTGTGAAGAATACGCTTAAATATGACGGTGTCTCCAAGGATTTCAACCCCAATACGAAAAGGAGCAATTTCAATTCGCGCCATGGTAGGGTATTGCCTAAGTATCTTTAAACCTGGTATCTTCCCCGGAATTGAGGTTGTATTAGCATATTCAGTAATGAACTCAACCTCCTCAATCAGCTTGATATTCTTAATTTTACCTAAATCATTAAAGAATGATTTTCGATATTTGACGATCATTTTGGGAGTCTTTTCTTGATACGCTCAAATTCTATCTGGCCTTCCTCAAAAGTTAGCAAAGGAGTTTTGTCTGCCTTTTTCATCTCTTTAATGAGCGCATCATCGGCAAGTTCTTCAATATCAGAAATGGTTAATTTGTCGGAAACGCCAGTAACTCCACGAAACATTTTCAAGGCTTCCCTTAACTTGGCTTTACTATCTTTTGAATCCAAATGTATAATTAACGTCTCCATCGTTGACAATTTTATTCAAAGTTACATTTATTCTGGCATGATCAAAACTACAATTTGATAGCCACCACCCCATCTGGATTGAGAATACTATTTTCAGTCTGAATTCCCCCTTTATCCTTTTTACTTTACTTGCCCTGAGCTAGTCGAAGGGGTCCTTTGTCCTTTGTCCTTGTTTATTCCTTCTTCCTCCTATAGGAGTACAGCGTCTCTCCCTTCTCGTTGACAAAGAAAAAATTGAATTCCTTCGCAGTAACATGGCAGACGCTAAATCCCAATGATCTTTTTACATAGCGCGCGAAGAACCAGGGATTCGACCAGCGCGGTTTTACCCCGGTAGAGGTAATCATGTAGTCGATCCCATCCCGGCTGAGGTGCTCAAATTTGTGCACATGGCCACTGAGGTAAAAATCCACCTGGTATTTCCTGAGCAAAGGTTCTATCTCCTCAATGAGCTCGTAAGTAATTCCGTGGTTAAAATCGGAGGTATAGATGGGGTGATGCCCGATAACCACCTTCCAGGTCTCATGCGATTGTGCCAGAACACTATCGGCAAAGGCCACTGTTTTGTCAGGATCCTGTGTACCCAGGTGGTACTTCACGTTATGGCGATACGAATAAAGGAAAGGAGAGGTGTCGATCATCACAAAACGGATGGTGGTCGCGCTGTCGACCTGTTGGACAAAAGTATAATTGCGGGCAGGCATGGTCCATCTCTGGCTCACTTTGGAATAGTCGACCAGCGCCTGAGGATTACCGTAATACTCGTGGTTCCCGATGATGGAATACCATTTCACATTCAGTTCAGGCGCTGCGAACATCCTTTCAAACTGGGCGCCCCACAGCGAATCATGAACATCTTTCACCCCCTGATCGTGGAAGAAATCGCCCTGGTTGATGACAAATTTGGGGTGAAGGATTTTTGACATTCTGTTCACAGTATGGGCAACCGAATCTTCCCGGTAGGGACCGGTAGAACCCATGTCTGAAACCACAAAAAAGTTGAAACCATCGGAAGTTGGTTTCTCCACTACCGGTTCAGGCTTACACCCCGTTACAAGAAGGGTAAGTAACAATATGCCAAAACCAAATTTGCGAATCATTGGTGTCTCAAATTTTAATATCATCACAGATTGTTAGAATTCAATCAATAACTTGTACTTCGTTAACTCTGCAAATGTTTCAATGTCCATTTTCAACCCGGTGAACAATCAGGACCATCCAAATCCGTAACGAGGACGACCTCATTTTCTCATCTATTAAATGCTCCAATCATCTCTACACATTTCACAATTTCATTTTATTGTTAGTCTATTCTCCACCATCCTGTTGTTGTACTGTTGCAGAAAGGCTTTGAACCGCTGGAAATGCGCGTTTACAAGGGTATCTCCGGTGGCCGCCAGATTGTGCTGGTATTGTGGGTCCGTCTTGAAACGGAAGGCGGCCAGCAAGCTTTTTCCATCCGATTGAATGAGATAGTCGTCCTCCATAAACTGGTAACAACCATTCACATAATTGATCGTGAAAGGATGTTCAGTCGGGGAAAACCGATCGCTTCCGAAAGCGAAAAAGGGAGCGTCATATTTCAGGTAGCCCATCACCGTTGGAAAGATATCGATTTGCTGCATGAGGGTCGAGTCCATTCCTACCAGGTTGCTGTTTGGCTGATGGAAGATCACCGGAATGGAGAAGAGACCAGTAGAAGTGATGTACTCCTTGTGGTCGTTTGATGGTAGTGAGTGATCAGCAGTTAGCACAAACAGAGTATTTTTGTACCAGGGCTGTTTGGCGGCCTCCCTGAAAAACTCCCTCAGGGAGAAATCGCTGTACTCGATACATTTGTATAGCGGATTGGGACCTCCCTTAAAGCTGTTCTCGTACTTTTTGGGCAAAATATAGGGATGATGCGAGGAGAGGGTAAAGACGGAAGCGAAAAACGGTTCTTTCAACCGGCCAAAATTTTTGGCGCAATAGTTCAGAAAAAGCTCATCCGGAATACCCCAAAATCCATCCGAGTCCTCCTTGCGGCGATACTCATTCTGTCCAAAATATTTTTGAATGGAGAGCATGTGGGTAATGGCATCGAACCCCATCGAACCGTTTGGGGCGCCATGGAAAAATCCGGCATCGTACCCCTTCTTTTTCAAAGTTGCGGCCAGCCCCTCCATCTCGTTCAGCGAGTAGCGC
>JBBIUJ010000250.1:0-6411 GCA_037440345.1 Prolixibacter sp. | reverse complement strand
TCCTGTGACGGTCATCTTGAATTCTGAAACGATACCCTCTCCGGCCAATTGAACATGACCGGATCCAGCCACAAGGGCGGCTATTTTGTCAGTTTTAAGATTTGAAAGTTTAATGAATCCGCTTCCACCGACATAGAGATCCAGTATCCTGGACGTGATGAGTTGTTCTGCCACTATCGACCCTGATCCGGATTGGGAAAGTTTGTCAATTTGTGGTGTTGAGACAGTTATAATCACCTCCCCCGGAGACCACTTTGAATCGAACCATGCATTGCCTGGATACCGAATGATGAGGGTGCGGTTGCTTATTTCAACAATCAGTTTGGCAATGGTCTCTTCCTTCGCCTTCACTGTGACCAACTGAACTGTGTCCTGTTTCAGAATCAGCTTTGCATCATTCTTCAAAGAAATCTCCGTAAATGCCGGAAGATCATACCTGACAGTCTTTTGCGCCCAAACTATTTGGGCAGAAACCAAACAAAAAAGAACAAAGAGTACGATTCGCAAGTTTTTCATAGTTATCTGGTTATTAAGTTTTCATAGTTATTATCCACGAAGGACCCGAAAGAAATTCACGAAGGTCGCCAGGTCAAAACCAACAGGAAGTTCCATTTGTGTCCTCTGTGCATCCTTTGTGTTCTTATCGGTTAAATAAAAGCCAATCACCAACAAAAATAAGATTATGATAGCTTTCTTCCGAAGATTTAGTCCACTATTTCAATCTATTCCAAATACAACTCAATCAATCCATCCGGGCAATTCAGATGAAGCTCCTTCTTCTCCTCGTCAAAGCGTATGATCAACTCGTCGGAGAGAGGAACCAGAATTTCTCGTGATTTGTACAAAACTGTCAGCACCACATTTCCGGAAAAGTCATCAACGCGGGTTACGTGTCCGAGTTTTCCCCGCTTAACATCAAATACGGTTATGCCAATCAACTCACTGAACTCCTCACTGGACTCCTGCTCTTTGTCAACATCTTTATGCAAATATATTTTGCAACCGCAGTAAGGCCGGACCTTTTCCACAGAATCCAGATCATCAAACGAAAGGGAAAGTGATGTCGCGGTACGAAAATGAATCCCCTCCTCACCGATGAAAAACGGTACTAGGCCGCCCTCCACTTCTATAAGAAGATATTCCGAACCTTCCAGGGCATCTTCATATCCCTCTTCTATCTCAAGTACAATTTCTCCCCTTAAGCCATGGGGTTTTATGATGGATCCAATTGGAAGAAAATCTTTTTTATCGAAAGGAGTCATTTGGTACTGCCCTGTTGGTAACTACAAAAATAGCAAATAAAAAAGCGATGGTTGTCTGCCATCGCTTTAATTCTTTTTCCCTTCATTCGGGATCAAATGTTGTTTATGCTTCGGTATTCTCTTCAGCAGTCTCAACTTCGGTAACAGGAGCAGCTTCTTCTGCTACAGCATCAACAACCACCTCCTCTTCCTCAACAGGAGCAGGGGCAGGTAATTTAGCGGCAGCTGCGGCAGCGTTACGTTTAGCGATTTCAGCCAAACGCGCTTCGTTTACTTTGGCTTCGGCTTTAAGCCTTGCCTTTTTCTCTTCCAATTTTGAGCTGGTAAGTTTCTCTTTGGATGCCTGGACTTTAGCAGATTTCTCCTTCATCCATGCTTCAAATTTAACTTCTGCATCTGCTTCACTGAAAGCTCCTTTTTTAGCTCCTTCGAGAAGGTGCTTTTTCATCATTACCCCTTGGTGAGAAAGGATAGAACGGGTAGTGTCTGTTGGCTGAGCCCCCTTGAAAAGCCAATCTAAGGCTTTGTCAAAGTCAAGATCGATGGTGGCAGGATTAGTGTTTGGATTGTAAGAACCGATCCTTTCAATAAACCTGCCATCTCGTGGCGCCCTGCTGTTTGCTACCACAATGTGATAGTAGGCATGTTGTTTGCGGCCATGCCTAGCCAAACGAATCTTTACTGACATACAGTTTCCTCTTAAATGTTTATTAATAAAAACGAGGGGCAAAGGTACAATATTTCTTCTAAATAAAAATTGTAGTTTTGGTAATTATTTATTGGAGAGGATTATTAAGCAGAAATTTTTCATGCTTCATCGATGGAGTTCTTGTTTTATGAGATTCATGGCACAACATTTGCTGTAATTGAAGGATTATGGGGACAATTATTAATATCTATTTGAAGATTCTAACGGATGCTTATATTTGATCCATAAATTTTTTTACCTGATAAGACATTAAAATTCAAGTAATTAGTTAGTAATGGAAAATTCATTTAAAATTTTAACGCTAGCATTGCTGTCTCTGGCATTGTTCTCCTCTTGTACCAAAACAGAGGTCGATAAGACGATCTATGTTGACTCGTATGTTCATTCATTTATAAGTAAGGCCGGTATACCCGTGTATTCCATTGTGCACTCTGCCTATAGTTTTACAAAACTCAGCAGTGTCACGGTTACCGGAACCGCAACCGCTGTTAAACCACTGAAAGATATGGCAGGGGACGGTTTTTCCTTCTATTCCCAACCGGATTCGGCTAGCTATCTGCCAGCCGTACCGGCAGCTGAGAGTTTTACCTACAATGCTACCTACAGTGATGGCACCACTGCCGTTAAAACTGATGCGGTTTCAAAATCCCTTATTCCTGCTCAGCAGGTTGATGCGACAAAGAACACCACCGATATCACTTTGACCTGGAAACCAGTTACGAATTCGGAGGCATACAAAGTGCGCATTTTCAGTTCGGATCCCACTTCCCAAGTCAAGACATTGATATATGAGTCAAGTTTTCTTGTGCCAAAAGACGCCACCACAGATTTGTCTATTCCATTCTCTTTGATAAGTATATCCTCCTATCTGTCTTCAAATTTAACCTTCGAAGTTTCAGCTTTTATTTTTGAGCAAGGCAAGGATACTTATGAAGCTGTTAGTGTAGCAAACGCGACAAAATATTTTGGATCTTAAACAATGACTGATCCAAATGCGTAGCCCGGATTAACAGAATCCTAAAGCATCAGATCCTTAGATATTAGCCTTATTCTGACTTAAATTTTACTGAGAAAATGTAATAATTCAAGTTTTTTAATTTGGATAGGTTACGCTTTTCGTTATCTTTAAACCACCCGGTTTTTCATAACGGAGTAGCTCTTTTTTTCTCTAAGTCAACTCTTTCGCACCATGATCCCGTTTACACATCTCCATGTTCACAGCCAATATTCGATACTGGACGGCGCTGCCAGCGTAGGCGGGCTGGTCGCCAAAGCAAAAACGGATGGCATGTGCGCTCTCGCGTTGACGGATCACGGAAACATGTTTGGGATCAAAGATTTTCATGAGACGTGCAAAAAAAACGATATAAAGCCCATCCTTGGTGTTGAAACTTATGTTGCATCAAGAGGCATCCAGTTCAAAGACAAGAATGAAAAGGAGGATCGCTCGGGCGATCACCTGATACTTTTGGCTAAAAACGACAAAGGATATCGAAACCTGCTGAAACTGGTCACCGTAGCTAATACGGAGGGGATGTACTACAAACCGCGGATCGACAAAGATCTGCTCGAAAAGTATAGCGAAGGACTGATTGTTTCAACTGCCTGCCTGGGTGGAGAGGTTCCGCAACTGATCATGAAAGGCGATCTGGCCGGCGCAAAGGAGACGATCAATTGGTACAAATCAATTTTTGGAGAAGATTTTTATCTGGAAGTCCAGCGGCATCCTGCTGCCGATCCTGGCTTAAGGCAAGAGGTATACGACAAACAGGTAAGCGTTAACGAGGTTTTGATTGGATTGGCCAAAGAGCACAATGTAAAACTGATAGCCACCAACGATGTTCATTTCGTGAACCAGGAGGATGCCGATGCCCATGATTTGCTGATATGCCTCAATACCGGAAAGGATCTTGACGACCCTTCGCGGATGAGATACACCAAGGAGGAGTGGCTCAAAAGTACTGCCGAGATGAATGCTCTTTTTGAGGATTTGCCGGACGTTCTAAGCAACACGCAGGAGATTGTCGACAAGGTGGAGTTTTACGAGCTGAACGCGAAACCCATCATGCCGGAATTCCCGATTCCGGATAGTTTTGGTACCATCGATGATTTTAGGATAAAATTCCCTGAAGAGGAGTTAAAAGAGGAGTTTGGTAAAGATTTCGATCGCATGGGCGGTTATGAATCGGTGCTTAGGGTAAAGTTCGAGGCAGAATACCTTCAGTCGCTCGTGAGCAAGGGGGCCATAGAAAGGTATGGTGAGCAGATTGATCCCGAAACGATCGAACGGATCAATTTCGAGCTCCACGTGATCAAGACCATGGGTTTCCCGGGTTATTTTCTCATCGTTCAGGATTTTATCAATGCGGCCCGCCGAATGGGGGTGATCGTGGGTCCGGGACGCGGATCTGCCGCTGGTTCTGTGGTTGCCTTCACAACTGGAATTACCAATGTGGACCCGATCAAGTACGAACTGCTGTTTGAGCGTTTTCTCAATCCAGACCGTATCTCCATGCCCGATATCGACATCGATTTTGACGACGACGGCCGGCAACTCGTACTCGACTGGGTCAAGGAAAAATATGGCCGCGACAGGGTCGCGCACATCTGTACTTTTGGTACCATGGCTGCAAAAATGGCCATCCGCGATGTTGGCAGGGTGCTCCGTATTCCCCTTCCCGAGACCGATCGCATTGCCAAGCTGGTGCCCGAGACACCCAAGATTACATTGAAAGAGGCATATGCCTCCAATCCGCTTCTGGAGCGCGAAAAACATTCGCTGAACCCGATGGTTGTTCAGATGTTGAAATTTGCCGGTACGCTCGAAGGGTGTGTCAGACAGTTTGGCGTTCATGCATGCGGGGTCATAATTGGCAGGGATCCCCTGGATATGCATATCCCATTGATGCCCACCAAGGATGAAGACTTGCTTACTACCCAATACGATGGCCATTTTGTAGAGTCCATCGGATTGATGAAGATGGACTTTCTCGGACTGAAAACCTTGTCAATCATCAAAGAGTGTCTCGAAAATATTAAGCTTACCAGGAAAATAGATCTGGACATCGATCGTTTGCCAATGGACGATGCCAAAACATTCGAGCTTTTCAGCGCGGCGGAGACGACTGCTATTTTTCAGTTCGAATCGGCCGGGATGAAAAAGTGGCTCAAATTACTTCAGTCCAACTGTTTTGAAGACCTGGTTGCCATGAATGCCCTCTACCGGCCCGGGCCGATGGAGTACATTCCATCCTACATCAATAGAAAACACAAACGCGAAGAGGTGGTCTACGATCATCCCATGATGGAGGCCTATCTAAAAGATACCTATGGGATTACCGTCTATCAGGAGCAGGTGATGCTTCAGGCGCGCGCTTTGGCCAATTTCACCAGAGGCCAGTCTGATTCGCTTCGTAAGGCCATGGGGAAAAAGGATCGGAAGATGATGGACGAACTTAAAGTCAAGTTCAAGGAAGGATGCAAACACAACAACACTTTTGTGGAGGGGTGCAAAGAGTTGGGAAGGGCGCCGGATTCACTCGCCGAAAAGATATGGAAAGATTGGGAGTCGTTCGCTTCATACGCTTTCAATAAATCCCACTCCGTATGTTACGCCTTCATCGCCTACCAGACCGGTTATCTGAAAGCGCACTATCCATCTGAGTTTATGGCGGCAGTTTTGAGTTGCAACCTCTCCAATTCAGACAAAATCTCCCTGTTCATGGATGAGTGCAACCACATGGGCATGAAGGTCCTTGGACCGGATGTAAATGAATCGAGGGCCTCTTTCTTTGTCAACAAAAACGGCGCACTCCGTTTCGGACTAACCGCAATTAAGGGGGTGGGAGCGGGGGCAGTAGCCGATATTCTGAAGGAGAGGGATCAGAATGGCGATTACAAAAGCATTTTTGATCTCGTTGAACGGGTAAATCTTCAATCCACCAACAAGAAGAATTTGGAGGGACTGGCAGCGGCAGGCGCATTTGATAGTTTTCAAACCATGAACAGGGCCCAGTTCTTTGCGGACACAGGTGATGGCAGCACTTTTATTGAAGCGCTGATCAAATATGGCAACAAGATTCAAAGTGAAAAGTCGGGATCCATGGCCAACCTTTTCGGCGATATCCAACCCATCTCTATTAAACTTCCTGCAATTCCCAATGTGCCTGAATGGCCAACCATCGTGGCGCTGGAGAGAGAAAAAAATCTCATCGGCATCTATCTTTCGGCCCATCCGCTGGACGAGTACAAAATGGAGATTAACAGCTATTGCACAAAAGGGGTTACCTTTTCTGATCTCTCTACAGATTTGCCAGCCTACAAAAACAGGGACCTGATTTTGGCCGGTATCGTAACAGAAGCCCAGGAGGGAATCTCCAAAAATGGTAAAAATTTCGCCAGCATGGTTTTGACCGACTACAACGGATCATTAAAAATCAT
>JBBIUJ010000249.1:0-6445 GCA_037440345.1 Prolixibacter sp. | reverse complement strand
TTTGCGGGTACATTGTGGAAGCAAAAAATGGCATCATTTATCTTAGGGGTGAATACAAATTTCTCGAAAAACCACTCAAAGATGCCATCAATGAGTTCAGTTACTTCTGCAACAAAATAAATTTCGACTTCACCATCAAGATATTTATGGGAAGCGGTGCCTATATATGCGGTGAAGAGACGGCGCTTTTTGAATCGCTCGAAGGGAAAAGGGGTGAACCAAGGAACAAACCGCCCTACCCTTCCATCTGCGGATACAGGAAAAAACCTACTGTCATCAACAATGTCGAGACACTGGCCCACACCTACACCATCTTCAAGTACGGGGCAAAAAAATTCTACGACCTTGGTGTCCAATATTCCAGAGGATCTAAACTCTTCTCCATTTCAGGAGATACTCCCAAACCAGGCATTTATGAACTGGAACTCGGCATGAGCCTGCAGGATTTCGTTGACGAATTCGGAGACGGTGATACGAAAGCTGTTCAGGTAGGCGGCGCTTCCGGTTTTCTGGTACCCCGGAAAAAATTCCATGAAACAGCCATCGGCTACCAGGGAAAATTGGTAGGAATTTCGCTGCCTACCGGCGGATCGATGATGATTTTCAACAGCTCCCGCTCTATGTACAACCTGCTCGATAACTACCTCGAATTTTTCAGGGAGGAGTCTTGCGGTCAGTGTACGCCATGCCGGATTGGCTGCCAGCAGCTACTGGCCGGTATCAAGGCAGTAAAAAAAGGCGAGCGGCCAGCCCCCTACCTTGACAAACTGCTTAAGCTGAGCGAAACGATGCAATACACCGCCAAATGCGGCCTTGGACAATCAGTGGCCAACTCCTTTGCCAGCATCGTGGAGAATTTCAGGGAAGAGATGATTTACTGATTGAAATTGGGAAATGTGAAAATGTGAAAATGAGAGGGTGAGAATATGGGAAGATGAGAAAATGGGAAGATGAGATGGTGAGAACCGGATTGATGTAGTCCCGTCAGGGACGACCAATATTGTAACCCTGCATGTAGTGAAACGAAATCCGGGGAATCCGGGGAATCGTGGGAATATAAATAATGAACATAACAATCAAAATCCAAAAATATGTCTGAGACCATCCACATCACGATCAACGGAATCCCTGTCGATGTGACAGAGGATACGGTTATTCTGGATGCCGCAAAAAAAATCAATGTCGTGATCCCAACCTTGTGCTATCACCAGGACATTTGTGTAGCAGGCAATTGCAGGGTGTGCCTGGTAGAAATTTCCGGGCAGAAGCGACTGGCTGCGGCCTGTGCAACGCCTTGCGAAGAGGGAATGGACATCCTGACCAATAGTCTGAAAGTCAGGAACTGCAGGAAGCACATCATCGAATTATTGCTCTCGGAACACAATGCAGATTGTACCAAGTGTTACAAAAACGGCAAATGCGAATTGCAAAATCTTGCATCGGAGTACAAAATCATGACGCAGGATTTTATTGAACTATACAAAGAGAAAAAACGGACCATCGACAACATCTCTCCAAGTATCGTCAAGGATGACAGCAAATGCATACGCTGTCAGCGCTGCGTGAGAACATGCGAAGAATTACAGGGTGTCAATGCCCTTTCGGTTGCCTACAAAGGTCACGAAATGAAGATTTCGACCTTTTATGAGAAATCGATGAACGATGTGGTTTGCACCAACTGCGGACAGTGCGTCAACCGCTGTCCAACCGGCGCCCTGGTGGAAAAAAACTACATCGAAGAGGTGTGGGATGCCATTTCCAATCCTGATTTGCATGTGGTTGTCCAGACGGCGCCTGCCGTGAGGATTGGCTTGGGTGAAGAACTGGGATATCCGGTAGGCAGCAGGGTAACCGGAAAAATGGTTGCATCCCTGAAGAGGTTAGGATTCGATGCAGTCCTTGACACGGACTTTACAGCAGATCTAACCATCATGGAGGAGGGATCTGAACTATTGGGCAGGCTGAAAAAAGTGCTGGTAGACAAGCGCACGGATATTGCCCTACCAATGGCAACCTCCTGCTCCCCAGGATGGATCAAATACATTGAACACATCTACCCCGAATACCTGCCCAACCTTTCTACCTGCAAATCGCCACAACAGATGTTCGGGGCATTGCTGAAAACCTATTATGCCAAGGCAAGGAATATTGATCCCAAAAAAATCGTCTCAGTCTCTGTAATGCCCTGTACAGCCAAGAAATTCGAAGCAGCCAGATCCGAGATGTACGGCAGTGGCTACCGTGATGTTGACTTTGTGCTGACCACCCGCGAACTGGCCATCATGATCAAACAGGCTGGGATTAATTTCGTTCAACTTGAAGAGATGGAGTTCGACCGTCTGATGGGCGAGTCGACAGGGGCAGCAGCCATTTTCGGGGTCACAGGTGGAGTTATGGAAGCAGCTTTGCGAACCACCTATGAGATCGTCACCGGGAGGGAAATACCCTTCAAAAACTTGGCTGTGCTTCCGACTCGGGGGATGGATGGCGTCAGAATGAGCAGTGTTACCATAGAAAATCCGATGGAAGAGTGGAAGTTTCTGGAAGGAGTTGAACTAAAATATGCCGTAGCGCACGGATTGACAAATGCCAAGAAGGCCATGGACATGATTAAGGACGGGACCGCTGATTTCCAATTTCTCGAGGTGATGGCCTGTCCTGGAGGATGCCTGGGGGGCGGAGGCCAACCTATCCCCACCAACTTCGAAATAAGGAAAAAACGGGCAGCGGCCATTTATGCGGAAGACCTTGGGAAACCGATCAGAAAATCGCACGAAAACCCGGAAGTCATCAAAATTTACAACGATTTTCTGGGTAAACCGCTGGGGGAATTATCACACAAACTTTTACATACAACCTATCAAATTAGGGAAAGAACTTAGCCCGTAAACTCTTTTTGGAGTATATTTGCAGTTCAATATTACATCATGGGAGTTACCGGAACACAAGAGTGGAAAAAGGGGATTATTCGACACGCTGAGATTGATAAGTATTTGATTGACGGCAAGGATTACATTGATAATGAGGCCATATTTTCTGCCCTGTCCCGTCAGGCAAATCCTGACCCTCATTATATCAGGGATATTTTGCAAAAATCACTCTCGATTAAGACCCTGGCACCTGATGAAACGGCTGCACTCCTGCAGGTCAAAGATCCTGAACTCTGGCAAGAGATCAACCACACGGCCCTTGAGGTAAAAAAGAAGGTTTACGACAACCGGATTGTCTTTTTTGCCCCGCTCTACTGTGCCAACTATTGTGTCAACAACTGTGCCTACTGTGGATTCCGTGAGGCCAACAGCCTCGAAGCAAGGCGGATCCTTACCATGGATGAGGTCAAACGGGAAACAATTTCGGTTTTACAGGAAGGTCACAAGCGGTTGATTCTGGTTTTTGGGGAACATCCTTCCACGGATGTTGACTACATGATCGATTGTATCAAAGCCGTCTATTCGGTGACTGATGTCGCCCCGAAATCCGGTCAGGCGACCAACATCCGCAGGGTCAACATCAATGCTGCCCCCATGGAGATGGCCAAACTAAAAAAACTAAAAGAGGCCGGAATAGGAACCTACCAGGTTTTCCAGGAGACTTATCACCGCGAAACTTTCGGGAAAGTCCATCCCTCCCATACTTTAAAAGGCCATTACCGCTGGCGGCTCTATGCCCTCCACCGCGCCATCGAAGCAGGTGTGGACGATGTTGCCATAGGAGCGCTTTTCGGACTGTATGACTGGAAATTCGAGGTCATGGGCCTTCTGCACCACACCCTTGACCTGGAACGCCAATTCGGCATAGGCCCGCATACCATCTCCTTCCCGAGAATGACGCCGGCCCTTGGATCATGGTTAAGCAACAATTCTGAATACATGGTTCAGGATGAGCATTTCAAAAAGCTGGTAGCAGTGCTTCGGCTATCGGTCCCTACTGCAGGTTTGATCGTGACTGCCAGAGAAAAAGCCGCCATCAAACAGGAGGTGCTGCAACTTGGTTGCACCCAAACTGATGCCTCAACCCGGATCGGAATCGGGGCTTACAGCGACCAGAAAAAAGATTTCAACGAAGAGAGCCAACAGTTTACCATCGGCGATCCGCGCGACCTGGATGCCGTTATTCAGGAAGTGGGGAAACTGGGGTATATCTCATCTTTTTGCACGGCAGGATACCGTTGCGGCCGAACCGGGGAAACCATCATGGGAATGCTTAGCCACTGTGAAGAGAGCAAATTCTGCAAACTTAATGCGGTGTTGACCTACCGTGAATACCTCAACGATTATGCCTCACCGGAAACCAAATCCATTGGGGAAGAGCTGATTCAAAAGGAGCTCGCAGAAATTGAGAGTTCTGATTATTTCAGGCAAAAGCCCCATTTGCTTTCAAGGTTCAGGCAGGATTATGGATCCATTGTCAACGGACAACGGGATTTGTACCTTTAAAAATAATCATTGGGGAAGAAGATATAATCTGTCTTCTGGAACCAGCAAAACGATTGGTATTGGAAGTCGAGAATTTATTAAAGGGATAGCAGATATTTGCCTACCATTCAGATCTGATTGTTTAACAATTATTGTGAATCTCCACTCTGCCAAACTGACAAAGATTGCTAATTTTGTCCCTGATTTCTCGTAAATCGACAGAAAAAGTCTTGATTACGACCACTAAATTTTGCCTTAATTGTTTCAATTTTACTTTTTTTGATCTATGGATACACAATCGGTATTTTCTAAATTTCAAGATAAATTCTCAGCGCTGGTCATCCCGATCGCATTTATCATTTCGGTACTTGTCTACTTCTTTGTGATGGGGGCCCCCACCAATTTTCAGGGAAACAATGCTGAAAACTCTCCAATGCAGGGCAATTTTCTGGGGATCATTTACAAGGGAGGATACATTGTTCCGATACTGATGACCTTGCTAATAACGGCATTAACCTACTCCCTGGAAAGATATTACACCATCAAAAAAGCTTATGGAAATCTTCCTCCGGTTAAACTTGTCGCCAATCTGAAAGTTTATCTTGCCAAGGATGATATCCAGGGTGCAAAAGCAGAATGCGACAGGGTTCAGGGTTCGGTTGCCAGTGTGGCCAAATCGACCCTCGACAAATACGAGCAGATGGAAAAAGACAAGATCATGACCAAGGAACAGAAAATACTCGACATCCAGAAAAATATTGAAGAGGCCACTTCGCTTGAATTGCCAAGCCTGGAGGAGCATTTACCTGCGCTTGCTACCATTACCTCCCTGGCAACGCTACTGGGACTTTTTGGTACAGTCCTGGGAATGATCCGAGCTTTTGCCGCAATGGCCAACGCCGGGGCACCCGATTCTGTTGCCCTGGCTACCGGTATATCCGAGGCGCTGGTCAACACGGCCTTCGGCATCGGATCAGCGGCCATCGCGATGGTGGCCTATGGTTATTTCACCACAAAAATTGACAAGCTCACCTATGCCATCGACGAGGCAGGATATAGTATTGCACAGACATTTGCCGCAAAACACTAAATAGTTTAAAGTGGAAAGTGGAGAGTGGAAAGTTAAGCCTTATCAACTCTCAACTCTCTTCTCTCAACTCTCAACTTTAATATGCCAAAAGTAAAGATACCCCGCAAGAGTACAGTTGTCGACATGACGGCCATGTGTGATGTGGCATTTTTGCTGCTGACCTTCTTCATGCTCACCTCCAACTTTACCAACAAGGAGGCTGCGGTCATCCAGGCACCCTCTTCCATCTCGGAGATCAAGATCCCTGAAAGAAACATCATGCTTGTTCTGGTGGATGCCAATGGAAAGCTCTTTTTTGGCATTGATGGACAGGAAAACAGAATGACCCTGCTGGAAAAAATGGGGGCGCTTTACAACATCAACTTCAATCAGAACGAACTTAAAGCGTTTAGCCTGGTGAACAGTTTCGGGATACCAATCAGTCAGATGAAATCATTTCTCTCTTTGAAACCGGAGGAACGTGACAATCCGGTCTATGCACCAGGAATCCCCTGCGATTCGCTCGACAATCAGTTGAAGAATTGGGTAAGCCTGACCCGAACCATCAGCAAGGAGTACCGTATCGCCATCAAAGCCGATCAGGCTACCCCCTACCCTACGATTAAGAAATTGATGGGAACACTTCAGGGCTTAAGCGAAAACAGGTACAATCTCATTACGACGCTGGAAACGTCAGCAGATCTCGACAACAAACAATAATCTTCATGGCCGGAATTGCTCAAAACCATAGAAAAGGACCCAAAAGGCGAAGAACCAAAAAACTCTCCACCCGGGTGGATTTTACCCCCATGGTAGACCTTGGTTTTCTGCTGATCACCTTTTTTATGCTGGCCACCACCCTGAACAAACCGCAAACGATGGAGATTGCCCTTCCTTCGAAGGAGAAATCGGAAAAAGACGAACAGACTACCATCAAGGCATCCCGGGCGATTACCATCCT
>JBBIUJ010000248.1:0-6464 GCA_037440345.1 Prolixibacter sp. | reverse complement strand
GATCCTGACGGACACAAGGACAAAGATTTTCTGGAGTTTCTAAATCCGGAATCATTGAAAATCCTGAACAATTGCTTTGTCGAGCCATTTGTTGATCATGCGGCCCCTTTAACCAACTTCCAATTCGAAAGATTGGGCTACTTCAATGTGGATCCTGACTCCACAAGCGAAAAGCTGGTATTTAACAGGACGGTTTCTTTGAAGGATAATTCCAAGAAATAGGAGTGACTAAAGTGAACTAAAGTGACTAGAGTGACTAAAGTACTTCGCTTCAGGAAAGTTTTGCTCTTAAAGATGGGAGTCCACAACTTTAGTTCACTTTAGTCACTCTAGTCACTTTAGTCACGCTTCAAAGGAACCTGCAATTTTACAAGCCTGCGCCTTGTATAGAAAAAAGTGAATATTGCCGCACTCCAGTTGGCCAGGAAGATTCCCCACCATATTCCTTTGGTTCCCCAGCCGAGATGCATGGAAAGCAGTAGGAAAAGGGGAAGCGGCACTAAAAATTGCCGGTAGGTTCCTACGAATATGGCATACATCGGCTTTTTGATTCCCTGTAGGGTTGACACAGAAATGTTCAGGAAAATGTATGCGCAAAAGAAAAGAACCGCAACATGGAGATATTCTACCCCAATCAAAATGACATTCGGGTCGGAGGTAAAAATTTTCATCAACGGTTCAGAGAAGAAGGCAACACCGGTGATACCAACCAAGATGATCAATAACCCGTAGATGATGTTTAATTTCCAGGAATCCATTATCCTGTTGGTCAACCCCGCACCAAAATTCTGAGCAGCAATTGTTAATGCTGCAATGTTCAATCCAATGGTCGGCAATAGCGCCAACTGTTCGATCCGGGTTGCGATCCCATAAGCTGCAACTGCCTCCTTGCCGAATTTACCGGCAAAATAGGTGATCACAAAGATTCCAATGGCGACAGTCATCATGTTTAGACTGGCCGGAAAGCCTTGTTTAAACAGGTCCAGCATCGGTCTCTTTTGGGGAATAAATTCTTTCAACCTGATCCCTTCCATAATTTTTCTCTCTTTGATCCGGTAAATCAGGTAAGCGGAACCCATAATCTGTATGATGACTGTCGAAAAACCAATTCCGCCAACGCCCATGGCAGGTACGCCAAACCCTCCGTACATAAACCAGGGATCCATAACTACATTGAGAAAAAATCCCGCTACCAGAAAGTTCCGGTAGGTTTTGGTGTCTCCCCTGGATGTAAGGGCCGCGTTCAGGGAACTATTGAGTAAGAAAAATAGCGTTCCTGATAAGATGATGTTCATGTAGGCAACGGCAACTCCAAGGTATTCGTCATTGGCTCCCAGCAATTTTAACAACTGAGGGGCCATTACCATTCCCACAACAGTAAGCAATAAAGCGTTAAAAAAAGACAAGGTGATGGCCTGTGCCGCATAAATTCCGGCCTTCTTTTTCTCTCCAGCACCCAGAGACGAGGAGATAAGGGCCGTGGCGCCTGTCCCCATCCCCATTCCAACGGACAGAACAATGAAAAAAACGGGAAAAGAGAGTGATAATGCCGCCAGCGCGGTGGTTGAGACCAATCCTCCGTAATAGGTATCAATAACATTAAATAACGTATTAAATATCAGACCAATACTCGAAGGAAGAGCAATCAACCGTATCAGTTTAGGCAATGGGGTAGATGTAAAATCTGTATTCATAGTGAGAATCTTATCGAACTATAATTATTTTATTTACTGAATCATACGCAAAAATTGTGCAAAGGGTTCTCATGAAGAATATTTACTTCCCAAATCATCATTATTAGACGACAGATTTGTAATTTTGAGGTTGCAGCACATTAACCAACCAAACAAAAGGGAAGGAGGAGAAAAATGAAACTTTCTTTTAAAATTGATTACCAGACGACTTGGGGAGAGATGCTATTTATTTCTGGCTCAACAACTCAATTTGGTCAATGGGACCCGCAAAAAGCAATTCCTCTAAAAAATCAGTATCCAGGCGAATGGCAGTGTTCCATTGAAGCTGAAGCCAATTATCTGGAATACAAATATATTCTCCAAAAAAGTCCGGGTGTCTTTCTTTGGGAATGGGGTCCCAACAGAAAAATCGAATTTAAGAAGGAGGTCGATGAGATTCGATTACGGGATTTCTGGCGTAGCAATACTGACCCCGACAAAGTTCTTTATTCTGCCGCTTTCCAGAATGTTTTACTGAAAAGAACTGTTAATGAGGAAACCAATACCAAAAAACATCCACCGCGGACACTGCGCCTCCAACTTCATACACCTGCCATTCCTCCAGAATATAAGTTTGCCGTATTGGGAGCAGAAACAACTCTTGGAGCATGGAAAGAGTCTGAAGCCGTAGTTTTGGACGATAGTGAAGCCCCCTTATGGAAGGTTGATCTGGATGCTTCGAAACTCAAATTTCCAATGCATTACAAATATGTCATCTTCGACTCTGACAGCAAACGTGTCATCGAATGGGAAGAGGGAAATAACCGGGTCATCAGGGATTTCGTTTGTCAGTCGGCCAACTCCATGAAAGTTCATACTGATGAAAAATTCCGGCAAAACAGTGGTCGATGGAAAGGCGCCGGCGTTGCCGTTCCGTTGTTCTCGCTACGTACAGAACATAGCGGTGGAATCGGCGAATTTACGGATCTCTGCAAGCTGGTTGATTGGTCCAAAATGTGCGGACTCAAACTGATCCAACTTTTACCGTTGAACGAGACGGTTTCCACGCACAGTTGGGTCGATTCCTACCCCTACAAATCCATCTCAGTGATGGCGCTCCATCCGGTTTTCATCAACATTACCAAAATCGGGGTACTCGATGATGAAGCTTTGATGGTGGGTTTTATTCAGACCCTTGCAGGATTCAATGCACAGGAATCCGTTCATTACGAGGAAGTTCATAAAGTAAAGTCGAAGTTTTTCAAACTGATTTTCGACCAGCAAATGGATTCTTTCCTGAAAAACCCGGCTTATGTAGAGTTTTTTGAACAAAATAAGGAATGGTTGGAACCTTATGCTGCCTTCTGTTACCTGAGGGACCAGAACAAGACGGCCAATTTCAGACATTGGAAAGCATTTCAAAAGTTTAACAAGGAGGAAATTCAGGAACTCGTATCACCCAAAAACAGTTGCTATCCCGACATCGCGGTTCATTATTTCATTCAATTCCACGCCCACAAACAATTGAGCGAATCAGTCGCCTATGCACGAGGAAACTCAATTGTGCTTAAAGGCGATATCCCGATAGGCATTAGTCCCAACAGTGTAGAAGCTTGGACGCAGCCCGACCTTTTCAACCTTTCACAGCAAGCAGGCGCCCCACCGGATGAGTTTGCCGACCTGGGCCAAAACTGGGGATTCCCGACCTACAACTGGGAGGTGATGGCAAAGGATGGATACAAATGGTGGAAAAGCAGGTTGAAACAGATGTCTTGCTATTTCGATGCCTTCCGGATCGACCACATTGTTGGTTTTTTCAGAATTTGGGAAATCCCTACCGCTCAGGTTTTTGGTACAATGGGACATTTCAATCCGGCCCTGCCCTTTTCGAGGGATGAAATCATTGACCGGGGAATTAATTTTAACGAGGAACGCTTCACCAGACCATACATCCGCGACTATTTTCTGCGGGGTCTTTTCGGCGAATTTACCGAAGAGGTAAAAAACAATTTTCTATCTGAATACGAACCAGGAAAGTTTAACCTAAAACCGAATTTTTCTACGCAAAGACAGGTTTGGGAATATTTTGAATCCAACAAGAGCGAGGATAAATTAAGCGGAAAAGAGAGCAGGATCCGCGATGGCCTCTGTGCTTTAATTGGTGAGGTACTCTTTGTTCGAGATCCTTCCCATCCATCCTATTTCCACCCAAGAATTGCATTTCATGACACCAATTCTTACATGAACCTCGGCGACAACACCAGGTACCTGCTGGATGAACTCTACATCGAATTTTTTTACCACCGTCACGATGAATTCTGGAGGGAGCAGGCGATGAAAGTTTTGCCAGCTATCCTCGAAGGCTCCGACATGCTCGTTTGCGGTGAGGACCTGGGGATGATTCCGGCCTGTGTCCCGGGGGTCATGAATGAACTGGGAATCCTTAGTCTGGAGGTACAGCGCATGCCCAAAGATCCGAAAATCGAGTTCCTGCGCCCCTCCGATGCGCCCTATTTGTCGGTAAGTACTACCTCTACACACGACACCTCAACGCTGAGGGGATGGTGGGAAGAAGATCCCGGTAAAAGCGAAAGGTATTTCCGGAACATCATGGGAAATCATGCCGCATTCAACAAGGTCATGGAACCCTGGTTGGCCAAAGATATTTTGCAACAGCATTTTTGGTCTCCGGCTATGTGGACCATCTTTCCCATTCAGGATTTGCTGGCCATGGACGAAGAACTCCGCCGCAAGGACTTTGAAGCCGAAAGAATCAATATTCCTGCAGTTGCCCTGCACTATTGGCGATACCGTATTCACGTCGCCATGGAAAAGCTTTTGAAAGCCAGCCGGTTTAATGCTGAATTGTTGAGAATGGTTACCCATTCCGGACGGCAATAATGGTCGATTTTCTCCATTCACCGATTTATCTCCTTGATTGGCCGATTTGTCTTTCAGTATCTTTGGCCATGAGACTACATTTGGCTCATAATTAACATGGTCTCACTTAATACCAATAGTTATGAATATCGTGAATGATCCCAACGAGCGCGTATACAGCGGCAGGGAAAAAAGAGGCGGTAGTACCGACTCAAGAGTTTTCCTTGGAGTCCTTTTTGTCGCCATCGGTGTATTGCTAATCCTTGAAAACCTCGATTTTTTATCTTACGACCTTTCCCACATCCTGATCAGCTGGCCAATGTTGCTGATCGTCATCGGTTTCTACAACCTCAGCCGAAAAGCATCCTCTGCAGGAGTTATCCTGATTGGAATCGGCACCTATTTTATGCTACCACGGATTTTTGACCTGCCCGACCACTTCTTTCACAATTTCTGGCCTGTATTTCTAGTCGTTATAGGTCTCGTATTTATCTTCCAGTGGAAGAGAAGGCCGGGTGTCCCTTACAGATCCAATGTGGATAAAAACGACATTCTTGATGAAACGGCTATTTTCGGTGGCCGTAACATGTCGCTGGTATCAGAACAATTCAAAGGCGGAAAGATCACCTCTCTTTTTGGCGGTTCAAAGATTAACCTACTCTATTGCAAACCGGTAGAAGGATGTGTCATTGATGTGGCCACCATCTTTGGAGGGACCAAAATCATTGTTCCCGAAAACTGGAATATTAAAACAGAGGTCGTTTCTATCTTCGGCGGTTTTGAAGACAAGCGCGGCAACTCAGTGATCTCGAGGGTCGATCAGTCAAAAATAGTTATCATCAAAGGTGCAGCAATCTTTGGCGGCGGTGAGATTACATCAATGCCTTAATAAAAATGGAGAAAGCCGGTATTATCAATAAGTATTCCCTGGTTTTCTACTGGATCGTACCCGTCTTACTGGGGATCCTCCAGGCAAGTTACAACTTCTATTTCGAAATCCTCCCCGTGGGGATTTCGTTGGTTGATGGTAGCGTGTTCGGTTTTTTGCTTGGGGCTTTCGGTATGGCCATCTGGTTTGTGGTAAGGTACAACAGTCCGGACAACAAATCCTTTGCCCAACTGCTCTACTCACACCTGGCCGCATCCATCGTCCTCTCGCTGGCTTGGGTTTACAGTTCTGCTTTTATTACCCGTTCTTTACTTGCTTCACCAGAATACATTACTTACCAGGAAAATAACTTGCCCAACAGGATTTTCATTGGGTTTATTTTCTATACGCTGATGGCAACGGTATTCTATCTCTACATTTTTTACAGGAAAAACAAGGAGAAGATTGACCGTGAAGTTGTGTTAAAGCAGGAAGTCAGGGAAGCAGTTTTAAGGGCCTTGAAATCCCAGATCAATCCGCATTTTCTCTTCAACAGCCTCAACTCCATCGCATCATTGACCCTCACAAATCCAGAGAAGGCACATGAGATGGTCATAGCATTGTCCGATTTTATGCGCTACTCGCTGCGGAAGCAACACAACGAAATGGTTGTGCTCGCAGAAGAAATCAACCATATCCGCCTCTATCTTCAGATTGAAAAGATTCGGTTTGGCGAAAAAATGGCCTACTCTTTCGAGGTAGAACCGGATTGCCTGGATTGTCAGATTCCCACACTCCTGCTGCAACCACTATTCGAAAATGCTGTGAAATACGGGGTTTACGAGGCTTCGGATCAGGCTAATATTTCGCTTGTTGCCAGGAAAGAGGGAGATCATACCGTTCTGGTTCTCACCAATAATTTTGATAAGGAGGCAGCGCCTATCAAAGGGGAGGGCATCGGCCTGAAAAATGTGCAGGAGCGTTTGCGACTGGTTTACAACAGCAACAACCTGATGAAAATCAAGGAGGAAGAGGGGAGATTT
>JBBIUJ010000247.1:0-6504 GCA_037440345.1 Prolixibacter sp. | reverse complement strand
TCGGTTTCCCAGGTACAGGCACGGTATAAGCCTTCAGATCGTATGCGCCCAATTCCAGTTTTGCAGGCATAAAGCTGACTGTTGAGTTGAATACCTCATCGTAAGTAACCTCATTGCCGGTGTAAGCTGATTCGCGTCCCATTATGGCTGTCAGACAGGAGATAGCAGTTTCCACAGCCTGGTTGAGCGGTTTGTTGGCACGGATATGGTTGATAAAATCGACATGTTCGAGAGTATAAGGGTCGGTCTGTTTGTGTTCAGCCTTCTCCTTCTCAACATCGGTTTTCCATATCACATTGCCTGCCAGGTCTTTGATTTCCTGGTTATTACCGGCGCCGGCGCTTGTCCAGGATCCTTTGGTACCCTGAATGAATTCCGATACATTGTTTTTGCATCCGTCGATCTGACGGCACATGCTGTGCAGTCGAACTCCTCCTTCGTATTCGAAATCGATGCTGAATTCATCGTACTGGTCGCCTGTCAGTCTTCGGTGGCGGGCTCCAAAACCAACGCATTTAACCGGTTTCTTACCTGTAAACCAATTGAATACATCAATATTGTGAACGTGTTGCTCAACGATATGGTCTCCTGAGAGCCATTTCCAGTTTACCCAGTCGCGGACCATCAGCTCCATGTCGCTCCAGGCGCTTTCGCGGTTACGGTACCAAAGCATGGACTGATTCCAGTAAACAGTTCCGGAGACGATTTCGCCAATCATACCTTTTTGAATCTGTTTGAAAGATTCAACATATTTTCTTTGGTGGTGACGTTGGGTTCCTGTGACAACAACCAATCCCTGGGATTCAGCTTTTTTGGCTGTTGCAAAAATGGAGCGGGCGCCCGGGCCGTCAACGCAGACCGGTTTTTCCATAAAAACATGTTTGCCTGCTTCAACCGCGGCTTCGAAATGGATTGGACGGAAGTTTGGAGGAGTGGCAATAATTACCAGGTCAATATCTGAAGCAAGAACTTTTTTGTAGTTGTCAAATCCTGTAAAACATTTATCATCAGGAACTTCTACTTTAAATTTATCTCTTAGGGTCTTGCGGCATCCATCGATGCGATCCTGGAAAAGATCGCCCAAAGCAACTATCTGAAGATTTGGACCTGCGTTTAAAAAATTAACGGCAGCGCCTGTAGCCCTGCCTCCGCAGCCAATTAAACCTGCACGAAGTGGCTTGCCATCGTTGGCATAATCGGGAAGTTCAGGCACATAGGCATTAGCCAGATTGGCCAATGGCACGAGAACTGGCTCTTTTTCACCTCCACTGCAGGATGAAAGTATGGTACCGGCACCCAGAGTACTGGCGGCCCCGACTACTGCGGCGCTCTTGAAAAAATCTCTTCTGTTGACTGAAATTTTGCTCATAATGTTGGTCTGTTAATTTGGTGAAATGAAAACGGTATCAAATATATAATTAAGTTTTTGTTTGAGAAATATGAAATGTATTAAATGTTAGAAAGGGCTCCTGTCCCTGAGGCTGTCAAATGGAAATGTTCGACACCTCGTCCCCGTCCTCCTAGTCTTTCCGTTGTCCAAGTCCGTCCCTTTCTTCCTACTTCAGTCCATCTGCATCGCAAACGACCCTGAATCCGATGCCTTTGATGTCGGAATACCACCAGATACTCTTAGGTTGCTGGGGATCCGTTTTTAGCCAGTTGGCAGTCTGGGTAAACTCCCTGGCTGCAGAACGCAATGCCCCGGCTTCAGAGTTGTAATTACCGCCTCTGATAACATGCTCTTCGCCCGATTCAGGCCCTTTGGGATTATTCACAACATTCCCCGTGGCTTTGTATGCATCGGCGCTATACCAGTCGGAGCAATATTCCGCAACATTTCCGGCCATGTTTTTTAATCCGAAGGGGTTGGGTTTTACGAAGGCAGGTTCCTGTGTCTTAGAGGAGGAGTTGAGCTGATATACAGCATAACTGTTTATGCCGGTAGTATCCACGCCAAATAACTTGTTGCGTAATCCCTTGTTGACAAATCTTTTGGGATCTCCTTTAAAGAAATATGGGGCTTCGCTTCCGCCTCTGCATGCATATTCCCATTCCGCTTCGGTTGGTAGCCGGTATTTCTTCCCGGTAACTTTTGAAAGCCACTGGCAATAAGTCTGTGCGCCATAATGGGTCATGGTAATAGCAGGCCGGGCGCCGCTGCCCCATCCCTGATCAGGAATTCCAAACGGCGGTGTCGGGCCGCTGATGGCATCGGGGTTATTGGCATTTTTTGCCATAACAATAGTTGGATCAAGGCGGCCTTCCGACATCGTGGAAGCATAAAAAGCCCAATATTCGTCCCAGGTCACCTCGACTTCGCCCATAAAAAACGGAGAAACCGTTACGGTGCGAACCGGGCCTTCATCTTTGTTCCTCAATGGTTCGGACTCATCACTACCCATTTTGAAAGTTCCACCTTTGATAGGGATCATGTTGAATGAAATAGCTGTATTCGGAACCTGCTCAGTGAATTTCGAAAAGGTAGTAACTGTAGCAGGCGCCGTGAAAACCGCTTTGGCGCTTGCAGAAACAGGCACTCCCTGCATCTTTTGGTGTTTGTAATTTGGATTGTAATGGCCAACATCGAGGTGACAGTTGATGCACTGCAGCTTGAGTTTTTCAGCATTGTTCTCGTAATAGAGGTGTGCTGTTCCACCCTCAGCAGAGAGTCCTTTGGAGAAAAGGGTCTGGTGACATTTTATGCACGATTCGTTGTAGACGATCTTAACGGCATGTTCCAACTCCCTTTTTGACTGCCATTTGAAAGAGGCGCTATCTTTGAAATAATATCCATAGAGGTCATTTAATCCGGTTTTAGCCTTCACTGCCAAGTACTTAAAACTCCCTTTCGGGGGAAGGTGGCACTCCACACAGTGGATTTTAACCCCGCTTTTGTTGTAAAAATGTGTAGATTTTTTCCATGCATCATCCGCTTGAGGGTGAATGTGACAGGAGGTACAGTAGGTATCGGTACTGGAGTAGCTGATGGCCTTTTCTCCTCCCCAAATCAGGAATATGCCGATAGCCAATCCCGCCAAAAATATCAGTCCAATGAACTTTTTAGTCCTTCTTTTAGTCATGTTAGATGGTTGTGATGTTGAAAATTCGGATTTTGCCGAAAAAAAGCATCCAAAATTAAAAAATAAATGCAGCAAAAATATAGGGAACTTGACTATTTAGAACGATTATTAACTCGATAATGTCAAGGTTTATAAGCGATCAGGGTAAGTTGCGGAGGTTTCTGAAATCCGTTGACTTTAAGTTTTTCCTTGAGCGCCCAACTTCGGGATTCAAAACTGTTTTTTTGTGGTAATTCTCCGGCCATCTCAACCATCTCATCAATCTTGTGGGTAAATTGCCAAATCTTCTCTTTCGAGTTCAGCATTTCCGGCTCATTGTCCGAGACAAAGATCTTCTCCGGTTCGACATGTGCCTCCTGAAGTATATTCAAAATTTCTGCTCTGGTATAAATTTCTCTATGGTAACCTCCTTTGGCCCTTTCAATATCAGCTTTGAGGGTTTGATATTCGAGGTGGGTCTCCTGGGCAGGATTCAATCCGTCGCAAATAGTCTCATTGATCAGGATCCTTCCTCCGGATACCAGCACCCTCATCATGGCTTGAATTGCCTTAACAGGAAACTCAATGCGATGAAGGGCGTTGGATAGGGTAACAAAATCAAAATAGTTCTCTTCAAAAGGAAGTTTGCGAACATTGCCCAGAACCAGGTCCACTTTGTATGGGAAGAGTTTGTTTTTGGCAATGGCCAGGCTCTCCTTGTTGGGTTCCAGTCCGGTAGCAGAGTCAAAGGAAGCAACTGAGTCCAGAAAGAATCTCAGGAAATCTCCCTCTCCTGTTGAAACATCCAACAAATGGCCAACACAGGCATTCTCCAGATAGTATCTCAGATCTGTAAGCTGGTACATGAAAATGAGAGGTTTAGGCTTTAGGTTATCTTACCTCAAAACTGGTGGTCCCGATGTTGTTTCCATCGGCAAAAATGTCGACGGTGTATTGACCGGCAATCAAAGCAGGCTGTCCGGCATTGTCCCAATAGATACTAACCGGAAGATCAATCCCTTCGTATTCGACTTCGCGAACAGCCGAATAGGGGATCTTTAATCCTTCAAATTTAAAGAGGTCCTTGTCTGATTTGGTAAGCAGAAGCTGATCCGGTCGTTGGATGCGGACATATATACTCTTGGCACCCCTTTTGGCTGTCAGGTTTTTACTTAGCGTGAAGTCGACTTTGATGCTCTCTATTTTGGAGGCCTTGCTCTGTTCCTTTCCTTTTTTGTTTATCCCGGCAGCTTTCAGGTTGACGGCCTCGAGCGTTGCAGCCAGGGTTACCGTCTGTTCAAGTTTTTTCTTCTCCTGCTCGAGGTTCTGATTTTGTGTTTTAACCTCTGTAACCTCCTGTTTCACATTGCTGTTTTCGGCCATGAGCCGCTGATTCTTCTGGTTGAGGCTATCAATCTGGATCACGTAATCGCGCATGATTTTACGCAATGTGGTCATCTCCTCACGGTATTTCGATATTTGCCTGAAGCTGGTACTCTTCACCTGCTCAATCTCGGCAAGCAGATCTTTTACTTTCGTCTGGGCCCCCTCGAACTGGATGTTCAGGTTGGCATTGTTGCGTTTCAGAGAGTCATATCCCAGTACCATCCCGTTCAACTCGGTTTCGATGGCAGCCTTTTCCTGCTTCAACTGGGCTGTAACTTCAGCATGCTCACTGCGTTGCCAGAAAAGCATCACTACCACAATGATCAATAAAACGGCCAAAATAATGACCAGGGCATTTTTCCTGGGATCAGAAGGAACTTGGGCTCTTTCCTGGTTAAACATATGCTGTACTGTTGTTGATTTGAGCTACAAAATTAAAAATATTTTAGCCCCTTTCAAAAAGATTCATGTGAGGATGCATCTATTGTAACATGAAACGGCAGAAAGCGTACTTATAAGTAACTTAAGTGCGCTAAAGTGACTAGAGTGACTAAAGTTATGGACTCCATACAAATCATGTAGTCGGCTTATGTACTTTAGTCACTTTAGTTCACTCTAGTCATTTTAGTCACTTCTTATGAATCTGAAAGATATTCGTACAAACTATTCACGTGCGACACTTTGTGAAAAGTCGCTTCGTGAGCCTTTCCCTCTGTTTGAACAATGGATGGAGGAGGCCATTGAAGGCAAGGTCAACGAACCTACAGCCATGATGTTAAGTACTGTTTCAGAGGAGCAAAAACCCTCCTCCCGGATCGTCTTGTTGAAACTTTTTACCAGGGAAGGATTTCATTTCTTTACCAATTACAACAGTCGAAAGGGAAAGGAGATTGAGGCAAACAGCCATGTTGCCCTGCTGTTTTTCTGGCCTGAGCTGGAGCGGGAAATCCGGATTGAAGGGGTGGCAAGTTACTCCACACCCGAAATATCAGACCAATATTTCAGCGAGCGGCCATACGAAAGTCAGATTAGCGCCATTGTATCGCAACAGAGTCAGCCGTTAGAGAACCGGGAAGTATTGGAGGAAATCTGGAGAGAAAAAGAGCGCTCCTCGAAAGGTGCCAAGCTAGACCGTCCTGCCGATTGGGGCGGATACTTCGTGCAACCCGAAAGGATCGAGTTCTGGCAAGGGCGTCCCAACCGGCTACACGACAGGATTTTGTTTGTCAGAAGTGAAGAGGGGTGGGTGGTCTCACGGCTAGCGCCGTGAATTCAATTAAAAATTACAAATTAAAAATGAAGGGAATTTGTCCGTCATTTTTAATTTTTAATCTGTAATTTTTAATTTGTAATTGATTTACCCTTTCCTCGTGTTCCTATACGGCCTGAGCTCTTTGCTTTTGGTGTTGAAGGCAAACGGACTCTTCTTCTTTCTGGGTTTTTTCTCGTGAAAGGCCCCTTTAAATCCATGATCCTCCATTTTTTTCTGACGGTCCATCTCTCTGGCTATCTCCTGCATCTCACTCCGGCTGGATGGGACCAACTCAACATTTTCAGGAACTGGAAGTTCTGTGATCTCCATTCTGATAAGCTTTTCGATGTTCGCCAGGTGAAACTCCTCATCCGGTTTCAAAAATGAGATAGCTACGCCACCGTGGTTGGCTCTGGCCGTACGTCCGATGCGGTGTACGTAATCCTCGTAATTGGTCGGCAGGTCAAAATTGATAACATGGCTGATCATCGAAACATCGATACCCCTCGCGGAAACATCTGTCGAAATCAGTACGCGAACATTCCCCTCCTTAAAAGACTGAATGGCATTGATCCGGGTATTCTGGGCCTTGTTGGAGTGCAGCACCCTGACCTCTCCCTCAGTCTTACGATCCAGAACCTTGAAAACGAGCTCCGCATTCTCCTTGGTGGCGCAGAAAATGATTACCCTTTTGTAGGTCTCTGTATCTGTCAGCAGGAAGTTGATAAGGTTCAGCTTGCTCCTGAAATTAGGTAGCCGGTAGAAATATTGTTCAACTTTATCCACGGTAGTGGCTGAGGGTGCAAC
>JBBIUJ010000246.1:0-6508 GCA_037440345.1 Prolixibacter sp. | reverse complement strand
GATCCGTTTGTCCCTTGTCGGACCATCTGTCAATCCTTTCAGTATGGCTTGATAATCCAGAAATTCGTAGGCAGACATATTTTCATAGGTGCCAAACTCCTGTGGCAGGTATCCAATCAAGCCCTGAAGCTCTTCCCGTTTCTCCTGTGTATCGATGCCATTTATCCAGACCTTGCCATAACTTTGTTCGTAGATACCGCAAATGACCCGCATCATGGTTGATTTACCGGCACCGTTTGGTCCCAGGAGGCCTATCATCCCTGTATTGATCTCGAGTGAAACACCTTTAAGCGCTTTGAACGGATCTCTTTTCCGCCCTATTACAGGCATCTGTTCAACAATCTTGAAGAAAACCCGGCGGATTTTGGCAAAACGACCTTTCAACCTTTCAATATTGACATTTTCGATGTAGAGACGGTCGGCAGTAGTTTTAACCGCCAATGCGAAGTACCAAAGCACACCGATGACAGCCACTGAGACAATCTTTTCCCATTTGAAATAAAAGAAAACCAAGGTCAGGAATGGAATACCCCAGAAGAGAATTTGTTTCCCCAAAGCCGCCAGTTTGCTTCTCCACTTTTTGTTCTCTTTTTCGGCCCGATAGTTGAGGTATTCAGCCACGGGTTGCCACATGGCCAGCGCCATAAAGTAAATAAGAAGGGCAAAAAAGAGGGCATAGAGACCATTGCGCAAATATTTGAAGGTGAAATAGATCAGGAAGCCCAACAGCGGTAACTGCCAGATGAAAAGATCGAAATCCCTGATACTTCTGTAATATTTCAATTGACCTGCACGTTCGCGGATGTTGGTGTTGCCTTTCCACTCCCTGGCAAAACGACTTCCCCAGTCGTAAATCTTCACCAGGTTCTCGATCTTGATGGTGATCTGCTTATCAGGATCAATCACGGTTTCGGTAGCTTTTCGCAGACTGTTCATGATGAACCAGGTGGTTCCCGGAATCACGATAACCAGAGCGACAAGATCCAGTAATTGCCAGAGCAGGGCATCTACACGGTAATAAACGAACAGAATACCCGAAACCAGGAGTACCCCCTGAACAATTTTAAGCCTCCAGTTCAGATCTCTCATCCATTGCAGCGTTGTCTCCAATCCGGAGTAGAATGTTGGGATGAAGACAAGTGTAAGCAAGGTACTCAGACTTAATCCTCCAATAACGGTAATGGCAAACGGAGCGCCGATTGCGCCAACATATTCATTGTCGCCCATGGCCAACGGTAGCATGGCCGCGATGGTGGCGATGGCGGTAATCAGGATCGGACGAAGTCGCGACATACCTGCCATGATCAATGCCCTGTTTTTCCTGAATCCACGTTTGCGGAGGATCTGTGTATAGTCGATCAGAAGGATCCCGTTGTTGACAACCACTCCGATCAAAATTAAAAATCCGATCAGGGTGTTGGCATTGAAGAGTGAATTGTGCGTAAAGATCAGCGCCAGGAAGGAGCCGATGGCTGCCAACGGGATACTGAACATCAGTACAAATGGCGTAGCTACTGATTCAAACACAGAAGCCATTATCATGAATATCAGGACGAAAGCAGCCAGAATGAGGAAGTAGAAATCTTTAAGGGTATCCTCTTCATGTATCACCTGGATGGCTACACCGGAAGGCATGTTGTAACTCTCAACGATCTTGTCTACTTCGGCCCGATAGGATTCCAGAAGATCTTTCGAGTCCTGGGAGGCATCCACAAAGCGGAATCTCACCTCTATCTGCTTCTCCTGGTTTACCCTTGTTATGCTGGCGTACCCGGAAGAGAGCACCACATCGCTGATGTTTTGCAGTTCATGCAGACCACCCTTGGTATCGGCCACGGGCAGTGTCCGAAGGTCAAAGGCTGTTCTGCTCCTTTTTGCCTCTTCGGCAGTTTGACCTTTTTTTGGCATCTCCTTGATGGTGATGTCGTATTGCTCATTTCCCTGTTTGAACGGGATGTTGGTGTTAATCTCTTTGCTGAAGGAGTTCAGCTCCCCGGATACACTATTGAGCGAAACATCATAGGCATTCATCATCAACGGATGGAACCTTAGGTGCACTTCGGGGCGGTTGTTCGAATAACTTACTCTTACTCCGTTCATTGATTCCAGGCTCTCCAGAAAGTACTGCAAGTCGGAGGCGACATTCTTCATCACCTCAAAATCCTGACCTTTGATGACGATACGTTCCCAATTGGAACCCACTCCCATCATCTTCATGAAATTTCCTGTACCGGATCCACCCATGCCTGAAGCGCCGGTGTCCCCACCCGTGGAGGAAGCATCCGCGATGTCTATGGTACCGCCGGGTACGTCGTTAACTTTGTTGGTTACCTCATCACGGATCTGGGAGAGGGAGCGTTTCTTTATTTTTTCGTAATCTTCTTTCAACTCCACCATCACGCTGGCACTCTCTACCTGGATGTTACAGGTCACATCTTTGATCTCCTCAACTCCTTTGATGCGGTTTTCAACTTCGCTAACCACTTTGTCGCTGGATTCGATGGTTGATCCTGACGGCATGGTAATATTGATGCGGAATGCATTGGTTTTGACCTCGTTGAGAGTATTCAAGCTTAATGCCAGGCAGATAAAGATGGTAACAAAGAAGAATATCAGAGCACCGATAATCGTTTGGGCAGGTTTACGCAAGGAATATTTCAATATCATTACATAAGCCTGGACCAGATTGTTTCGGGTGGAAACCCGGGTAAACTCCATGCTTCCGCCGGCTTTCTTTTTCAAAAAAGCATATGCCATCATAGGGACCAAAAGCATGGCAACGGTCAGGGAAACCAGAAGAGTGGAAATGATTGAGATCCCTATGTTTTTGCCCAAAAGTTTAATCAGAAAATTGTCTGAAAAAAGGAATGGTAAAAAGACAGTTGTAGTAGTTAGGGTAGCGGCCAATACAGATCGCCAAACCTCAGTTGTACCCTGTATCACTGCATCCCGAGGTGATTTACCTGTGGCTCGCAGCCTATAAATATTTTCCAGGACAACCACGCTGTTATCGAGCAGAATTCCAACAGCCAGCGCCATTCCTACTAATGTTAAACTGTTGATAGTCACATTGGAGTAGTAGAAAAAGTTGAAAGCAGTCAATACAGAGATTGGAATTGCCAGGGCAATGATCGAGACCAGCCGGATGTTTTTAAGGAAGATCCAGAGAACGAAAATAGCCAGTATTGCTCCGACAAGGGCAAGTTCGCCAATTTGGTTCAGGTTCTTCGACATTGTTTCTGCGGCGTTGTTCTGAACCGTTATTTCTATCTCTTTTGGAGCCAGATCCTTGTTTAATTTGGCAATGACTGCAAGCGTCTTTTCAGATAATTCGATCAGATTGGACTGAGCATCATTGACCAATGTTATAGAAACCGCATCTTTGCCATTTACCCGGGAGAAGGAGGTTTGTTCCTTGGTTCCAAAATAGACCTTGGCAACATCTTTAAGCAGAACAGGACCAGGGGCTATCACAAGGTTTTCAATCTGAGCAAGATCATCAAATTCGGAGGTAACCTGGACTGTATATTTCAGGTTTGATCCAAACACATCCCCGGCATAGGCGCGAGTCCGGTAGTTTTGAGTTAGTTTGCTCCGAATGCTTGAGGCTGTCAGCTTGTATGCGTTGCAGACATCCATGTCCAGCTGTATTTCGATGGTCTTTTCGTGACCACCAAAAATATTTATTCCGGCTATTCCATCGACATTTTGAAGTTCGGGTTTGATCTTCTGATCGGTTATGTTCCGCACAAGGTCAACACCGCCAGTACCCCGAACCTGCAATTGCATGAACTGCTTGTTAAGCTGATTGAGATCAACTTTCACTACTGTGACAATAAATTGTTCAGGAATGGTCGATTTGATCTCGTTGATCTTCTCCTGCAGCTTCAGGTAGATGTATTTGAAGTTGACCTTTTTGTTGAACTCTACCATGATTGTGCCCCGTCTGGATTGACAGGTCGACTCCATGTTTTCGATGCCCTGGAGTGTGCCGATGGCTCCTTCGATTGGGATGATGGCCTGACTCTCCATGAATTTTGGGTCGACCTCCTGCTGACAGGATACCTGCACGTAAAGCATCGGAAGCTCGGCGTTCGGGAACAACTCCATGGAAAGGTTCTTCCACGAGACGTATCCCAACATGCTTAGCCCGAGGAAGAGCATGCTGATCAATACTTTTCTTTTTATAATGAAGTCCATCCGTTGAGAGTTGTTTGTTTAAATGTCCTGTTCGATGGGTTTATTACTCGTCAGCAGATCATAAACGCAAGGGATCACCACCAGTGTGAGTAATGTACTGGTTACCATACCGCCAATAACTGCCAGGGCCATGGGCGCCCTTAGCGCTGCGCTGTCGCCGAAACCGAGGGTAAGTGGTACCAAAGCGAAGATGGTAATGATGCTCATCATTAGTATGGGACGCAACCTTTGCTGACCGGCCTGAGCGATAGCGGCGCGTTTCTCCATCCCTAACTCCCGAAGTTGGTTGATTCGGTCGACCAGGATAATGGAGTCGTTTACAGCAATACCACCCAGCATAATGATTCCAATCAGCGCCATCATGTTGAAGCTTTGACCAAGAATATAAAAGAGTATGATCGTTCCGACAATGGCAAACGGGATGGAGAGAAGGATGACAAATGGATGAATCAATGATTCAAACTTAGCAGCCAGAACCATGTAAACCAATGCAATAGATAGTAAAAGCGCAAATCTTAAATTGCTCCACGACTCCAGCCTTTTTTGCTCTTCGCCGGCGATCTTGAACCGGTAGTCGGTCGGAAGGTTGATGGCGGAAATCTTTGTCTGTATCTCAGTAGATATCTTATCCAGAGATGCGCCTTTTTGAAGTTCGGCCATAACCTTTCCTACGCGGATCTGGTTGCTGTGGTAGATTTCCTTCGGGGCCATGGCCTGTTTCAGTGTGGCAACTTCGCCCAGTCTGATCACCTGCGTACCGTTGCGGATGATCACATCGCCCAGTTCAGATAATCCCAGTTTGGGAAGGTGGATGGTGATGTCGCGCAACTCTCCGTTTTTGTCAAACTGACCAACGGTTTGTCCGGTCAGCTTGGCTGTAACCTGCGTTACGATGTCGCTCACAGCCAGATTGTAGGTACCTGCCCTAAAACGATCAACCATCACATTGACTTCGGGGTATCCCTGGTCCATATTTGTTGTAAAATTGTACATTCCCGGAATATCCTGAACAACCTTTTTCACGTTGTGTGTCAATGTGTCAAGTACAGCCAGGTCGTCGCCCCGTACTTCGACCACAACAGGTGCTTCGCTGTTCCCCAGGATACTCTGTAAGGCAGTCTCTTCCTGGGCAAAGCTGACCTCCATTTCCGGATTTTCAGCGTACCATCCGGCGATAGCGGCAACAACTTTGGAAGAGCTGATTTTGTTATTCGGTTTCAATATTACCTTTAATTCCGCCGTATTGTCACCTTCAAAAATGGCCTGAGCACTGGTCGACAATCCGGTAGATGGGCCAATTCTAGTATAAATTGCCTCCAAATTATCGCCGAGCAGCTCCCTAACCATCCCTTCGATGGAGGCAGATGCCTCGGAAGTTCGTATGAGCGTAGTACCTTCTTTCATTTTCAGATTGATGGTAAACTCTTTGCTTTCACTTTTTGGCATGAATTCACTTCCGATTTTTGGAACCAGGAGAAGGGAGAGACCAAAAAGAACCAATGAGGTAAGTATGATGGTCCAACGATGTGGAAGAATGTTGGTCAAAAAATTACTGTATCCTGTCTTCTTTTGAATGGAGATGGAAGCCCTTTTCTTGTTCATGAAAAAGCGATGGTACAACATCGGAATCAGAAAGATAGCTACAAACAGTGATGATACCAGTGAAAAGGCTACCGTCCAGGCTTGATCCTTGAAGAGGGCGCCGGAAGCTCCATGCATGAAAATAATGGGAAGGAAGACAACGATGTGGGTGAGGGTAGCAGCTGTAATGGCCCCACCAACTTCTGCCGTACCGACAATGGCCGCATCCTTGGCAGACATGCCATTCTCGTGATTTCGGAAGATATTCTCCATAACCACGATGGCGTTGTCGACAAGCATTCCTGCCCCAAGGGCAAGTCCGCCAAGCGTCATGATGTTGAGCGAGAGTCCGTTGAAGTACATCAGATTGAACGTTGCCACGATGGAAATAGGAATAGACAAACTGACAATCAGGGTAGTACCAATGCGTCTGAGGAATAGGAAAAGGATGATCACAGCCAGAATAATACCAAAATACATGGTATTTTTCACCTCGTCCACGGCACTTCTGATAAAGGTGCCCTGGTTGGATACTACCGTGAATTTGTATCCCGGTAATGCCTTCTCAATGGTGGCCAATGTTTTGTTGATCTCTTCAACGGCTTTTACCGTGTTGTACTTGGTCTCCTTGTAAATGGCGAGGGCGATACAGCGTTCTCCGTTGATCCTCACAATATTGACCGGCTCTTTGTTTTCAAAACTGACCCTGGCAACATCCTTTAGAAAG
>JBBIUJ010000245.1:0-6537 GCA_037440345.1 Prolixibacter sp. | reverse complement strand
TTGCTGAATGATAGGTCGTCAGACCCAGCATGTTGAAGTGAAAGACTTAGAAAAAGAATGCCTATGAAAATAAAGGTGATGCTAATCGCACAGATAAAAACGTATTTCCAGGTACCTTCAAGGGCCAGCTTATTTCGATGGTGATAAATCAGGGCCGAAGCGCTCAATGTGGTGATTTCGGTGAAAATCCAGGTTACTGCAATGTGGTTGGAAAGATACCCCGCACTGATGGCCATGATCAGCAATACCAGCGAACCAAGGTAAATGGACCTTGACCGAGGGGGTTCGTAATGGTTTTCGATGTAGATGTAACTGTGTAATGCCGCGGGAATGGCGACGATACTCAAAGTGACGAGAAGAAGGATACCCAATGCGTCATAGGTAAAATAAACTGCGTCGGTGGTTCCGAAATGCAGACAGGCCTGTACGGTAAACCACCCTTGCCAAACCAGGAATAGTCCCAGCAAGGAGAAGACCAGCCCTCTGTTTCGCAGAATAAAAAGGCTTATAACTATCGCGACGGAAACTATTAAGTAGGTGATAACCATTGATTTCGTCTATTTTGATTAGTAATCTTTTAAATTGCTCAATTGGTCGACATCGACATCCTTGAAGACATCGCCAATTTTATTCATGAATATTCCCAATATGAGCACACTGGCAAAAATATCCAGCATGATACCCAGGTTGACAAGCAACGGCATTTCGTTGCCTATGGCCAGGGAGAGGACAAAAACGCCATTTTCAATGACCATGTAACCCATCACGTGGGTAATGATTTTGCGGCGGGTGGCAATCAGGTACAGGCCAAAAAAGAGCGTTGACAACGCGACAACGAAAAAGATTTTGTCGAGGTGATCATCTTTAATAACAGTGGCTATCAGTATGTTGACAACCACAATTGAAGTGGTTATGACCAGAGAGACAAAATTAGGCAAAAAAGGCTCAGCTTCCCGGGTAATGTTGTTTCGTTTTAGCAGATAACTCAGAAAAATCGGTACTGCCAACGATTTGAAGACGATGGTTTCCAGGAGGATAAAGGCAAGGTTAAATGGATCAATCTTGCTAAGTTGAAAAAATACAACGAAGAAGAGCAACACCCCCTGAAGCGCCAGCACTTTGATGTAGGTCATCAGCCTGTTGGCGATGGACATGTAAAACAAAGTGATGATAAAAATAATCAAAAGTACATGTATCATATTGTCTGACTAATATTTAACCGTTAAACGAATTTTTGCAAAATCAACAGTACACCAAAGAAAATCAGCAGGCTAACCGACGTCAGTACCACGATGAACTGTGGATTATGGCTCATTCTGAACCTTGCCATAAACGACTCAATCAATCCAATGGCAACAGCCATCAAAAACTGGATGGCAAAAAATGCGGGAATGGCATACTGGTATGGAATGACGCCAATAAAGAGGTTCACGATCAAAGCCCCATACAGCGCAAATTTGAGGTAACCGGCAGTCAAAATTAGTCCAAGGTCAAAACCACTGTTGTCGAGGATCATCACTTCATGGACCATGGTAAGTTCGAGGTGGGTCTTGGGATCGTCGATGGGCATTCGGCTATTCTCGATCATGGCTATCATCAAAAGTACGAAGGTGGCAAGGGCCGCGAGGGCATAACTGATCTGGGAGCCAATGTGCAGTGAGGCAAAAATCTCCTGAAAAGAGGTGTGGCCTGAAAGTAATGCCAATGAGCCCATTAGAATAAAGAAGGCTGGCTCTGCGAACATAGAATAGAGGGCTTCGCGGCTGGCGCCCATCCCTTCGAAACTGCTTCCTGTGTCCAAAGCAGAAATGATGCTGAAGAATTTTCCCAGAGCCAAAACATAGGCGAAAAAGATAAAATCCCCATTGAAGCTTAGAACACCTGGCGATCTGCCAAACGGAACTACCAGCAAGGCCATCAAAACAGATGCAAAATAGACTGTGGGGGCAAGTTGAAAAATGAAACTGGTGGTTTCACTATAAACTGCTCCCTTGCGAAATAACCTAACAACATCCCTGATGGGTTGCAATATCCCGGGACCTTTACGCCCTGAAGCCAAACTCTTGGTGCGGATAACAATACCGGTGAAAAAGATGGCAGCAATCAGGTTTAACAAGACACTCAGCATGGTTATAGAAGTTTAAATATATCAATAATAGCGTCAATATTCCTGTATATCATAGGGATACCTAAAACAGTCAGAATAAAAATGATTCCGTATAAAATATAGAATTGGAGTTTCCCATTGTTCAGGAAGACGAACCTCCCCATAAAGTTCTTATTTAATTTTAGAACCCTGTCAATCAATCCCTTTTCAAGTTTGTCGTAGGGGTGGGTATGGTATTTTGCCTCTGATGGAAAAACACCACGAACGATTTCCTCCTCCTTGTGGACGATCAGGACCGGTGCGAAGAGCTTACTGTAGGTGCGCACAAAGGAGCTGGCGGTGTATTGCTGTTTACAAGTCGGCGCTACATAACCGCATCCCCAGGTTGGGCCTGATTCCACGTTTCGCTTTTTAAACCGGTACCATCTGAAAAAATATAGTCCAATTACCGTCAATACCAACATCCATGATGCCCAACTAATTGGCTGTAAAGCCGCGAAAGCGCTATTTTGCGGAGTATTGGTCAAGACCTCTGCTGTTCCGGTAAAAAGTGCGACCGGCATTGCCAGTATTCGGATAAACAATAAAGGGAAAATGCCTATCAGGATAATGACAACCGCTAAAACATAGGAAGGAATGAGTTGAATAAATTCTACCTCACGGCAGTCTGAAGGATATTCATGACGCGCTGATCCCAAAAAGACTGTTCCAAAAGCTTTGGTGAAACAGATCATGGCCAGTCCTCCGATGGCTACCAGTCCGATGGCGGAGAAAATGGCTGCGAGAAGCGAAAAGAGTGTTCCGTTCGAGAGCCAGTTGTATAGACCGGTATAGATAATGAATTCAGAGATAAAACCGTTAAAGGGCGGAATTCCGCAAATTGCAATGGCGGCAATTAAAAAGAGTATCGCAGTCTGCGGCATCTTCTTTATCACTCCGCCCAATTTCTCAATTTCCATGGTATGCGTTGCCAGGTAAACATTTCCGGCAGTATAGAAAAGCAGGGATTTGAAGAGCGCATGATTTAATGTATGCAGCAAAGCGCCGGCATATCCAAGCGTTGCAAGTGTTGAATTACCCATACCTGTACCAATGGCGCCGATGCCTATCCCAATTCCAATAATTCCAATATTTTCGATGCTATGGTAGGCAAGTAACTTTTTCAGGTTGTGCTGTATGATTGCCAGCATCACGCCGTACAAGCCGGAAAGCACCGAAATGATCAGAATAATAAAGCCTGCCGCGATGTAGTCAGTCTTGATAATCAACAACATTCGCAAAATTCCGAATATCCCAATCTTGATAATCACGCCCGACATCATACCCGAAACATGTGCCGGTGCGGCAGGATGCGCGTAAGGAAGCCAGGTGTGAAAAGGGACAAATCCGGCTTTGATGGCAAAGGCAATAAAAAAACAGAGAAATAAAATCAACGAAGCCATTCCCGGCAGGTTAGACGAATAGGTAGTGATGGCTTGAAAGTCGTAGCTATTCGTCTTGTTAGCAACCCATATAAAGCCTATCATCAGGAATACGATGGAAAAATGTGCCTGAATCAGGTAATTGATGCCGGATTTGATGGTGACCTGATTTTCGTGGTCGAAAATGATCAGAATGAAGGAGGTCAAAGCCAAAATTTCCCAGGCAATCAGAAAGACAAAACTGTTCTGAATGCCGCAAATACTGAGGATTGCAACATGTTGCAACAAGAATGCAAAACTGTGCATGGTAAGGCTGTTGGTTCTTTTCTTGTAGCTTTTCATATAAGAAAATCCATACAATGCCCCAGTTAAAAATATCAGGTTGATGATCAATATAAACCAACCAGAGAGTGCATCTATCCTGATGGGGATAATATCCGTGACATAGCTTCCCGGTAGGGAGATTGAAACAGGAGCTCCCGTCAGGCTTTGAACAGCCAGATATCCTGATAATATTATATTAATCGTCAACAAAACCAGTGTCAGTATACCTTTCAACCTAACTTTCAGGAAAGGTAGAAGTAATAAACCGACAAACGGCATCAAGACAATTGTTGTAATCAGGTTCACGAAACAATATTTAAGATTGACAGGATAATTAGGGCAAGAATAAATACTATCCCATACAAAACATAGGATTGTATTCGTCCATTCTGGACAAAACTAAAGTAATTGGCCGATTGCACCAGCCAATCTGTTGAAGGTTTGATCAATTTGTACTCAAAAAAGTCATGGTAATGCGAGATGTAGGATTTTTCAACGGGATGAATTTCTCCCTTTTTCAACTCCTTAAACTCCTTTTTTTCAATGAGCAGCGCATTGAAAATCTTTCCAAGCGGTTTGGAAAAAGATTTTCCGGTGTATTGTTGTCTGTTGTTTGGGGCTACATAGCCACATCCCCAGGTGACTCCCGTATTCACCGATGCTTTATTCATTAGCAAAGAACGAACAATCCAGGTAGCAGCAGCAATTCCAGTGAGTAACAAAAAGTAAAAGCTGATATTGGCAGTTGTTTTGCCGACGCCCTGCAGAATGGAAGGACCCGAATCCATGGAATGCAGGATGGACAACTGGCTTCCGACAATTTTCATGTAGAACTGCGGAAGAAAAGCAATACTTAGCATCACGGCAATGATCAGGTATTGCGGTATGAGCATGATGGATGAAACTTCCTGGGGTTTGTGGGTGAGGGTTGTACGGGGTTGACCCAAAAAGATGGTGCCAAACGCTTTTGTAAAAGTAAGGACCGAAAGTCCGCCAATGATACTCAATCCTGCTAAGACAAGAACATAGAGTATAATTTGGCTGATACTGCTGGTATGAATACCCTCAATCAACCCATTGTAGATTAAGAATTCTGATACAAAACCATTGAAAGGAGGAAGTCCGCCAATCGCGAGCGCGCCGATGAGAAAGAGGGCGCCTGTTTTAGGCATTGATTTGATAAGGCCTCCCAGGTTTTCCATGTTTAGCGTGTGACTTTGCTGGTAGATTGACCCTGCCGAATAAAAGAGCAAAGACTTGAACAACGAGTGGTTTAAAACATGCAACAGGGCGCCTCCAAAACCGAGGTAGAACATCAAAGGTGAATTGTTCCCGATGCCCATCAGTCCGATTCCAATTCCAATTCCTATGATTCCAATATTTTCGATGGTACAGTAGGCCAGCATTCGTTTGAAATCGCGGTGCACCGCTGCATTCAGTATACCGTACAAGCCCGACAATAAAGAGAGGGTAAGCACAATTTCACCCAGCAAAAAGAAATCACTTTGCAGGAAAGTAATCATGCGCAGAATACCATAGATTCCAAGCTTTACCATCACACCTGACATAATTCCGGAGATATGGGCTGGCGCAGCAGGGTGGGCATGGGGCAGCCAGCTATGGAATGGGATAAACCCGGCCTTGATTCCAAATCCGGTAAAGAAAAGCAGAAACAACCAGAGGTTACGGTTCGACTGGAAAAAGGTATTCAGGGCATCGTAACTAAACGATCCCGTAGCGTAATACACCCAAATGAATCCAATGGTCAGGAAGGTCACCCCAATGTGCATCTGAACAAAATAGTTCAAAGCAGCCTTGAATGTTTTTGGATTTTCATGGTCAAACAACACCAACAACATGGATGTGAGCGACATAATCTCCCATACAACCAAAAAGGCGAATCCGTTCTGAACCATACAAACGAAAAGCATGGATAGATGAAAAAAGAGAAAAAAGATCCAATGCAAGGATATTCTGTTCTTTGATTGTTCGTATTTCTTCAAATATCCTTTTCCATAAAAGAATCCAGTAAGAACTGTAAAATTGATTATCAATATAAACCATGCCGAGAGGCCGTCAATCTTTAATAATACATCGCCTGCAAAACTGCCAAATTGGAGTGAAAATTCGATCGGATGGTACAACAACGCCTGAATTCCCAGCCAGCTGCTTGACAATGAGGTAAATAAAATTGAAAGAAGGGTGATGACATAACCAATTTTTTGAGGCATTGTCAAAATAAAAATAAAAGCCAGAAAGGTAAACAGGATTGTCCCGTTCAGCAACATGGCATTGCCTAAAATATCCACTTTGAAGTTTTATGGGTTTCTAAATACAAAGTAATGGTAATATATAGTGTTTTCAAAGAAAAATTTGCTTTTACCTATCATGTTCAAAAAGCTGTTGTAAAACATATTTACATTTACACATCACATCATCCTCACTATCAGGCAGATAAAAATGCATGTAATTTTTTTTCGTCACTTTTGCTTTTGCTTATAAGTAAATCTTAACATTTTTTAATAAAAAGCTCTAATTTAGTCCTGGAATTGAAATGAAACGTTGTTATCGGCTTTTACTAAAACTAAGTGTTTAATCTATCTAAACTATCAAAGGGCAGGTCTTGGGACTTGCTCTTTTTGTTTTTAGGTTTATCCACCCGCCTGGCGGGAGATCGGAAGAGCA
>JBBIUJ010000244.1:0-6579 GCA_037440345.1 Prolixibacter sp. | reverse complement strand
CGCTGATCACTCTGGCAACCAACTGCGGATCCCTGTCAACAATCGCCCCAACGGATCCTATGACTTCCGGCATGCCGCCTTCACGGGTAACTATCGGAAAGGCGCCAAAGGTCATGGCCTCTGCAATCGAAACGCCGAATGATTCGGAGCGTGAGAGCTGGCAATAGATTTTTGCTTTCAGGTAAAAGGCGGGCAATTCCTGCGGTTTTACCTTGTCATAAAGGGTGATATTGATTGGAAGGTTTCCCAGCTTGTGGGCCAATTTGGATTGGTTGATCCCAACAATTTCGAAGCTGAATCCCGGCAGGAGCCTGGCAGTTTCAATAAAAGTGTCGACCCCTTTCAGATGATACGTCCTTTCGTTGTTAATCAGTCCCACCGTCAGGATTGTGTCCGTTTTAAATGGGGTTGTCTCACCCGGACTTTCCAGCGTCACACAATTGTAGACCATGGATCTTTTGGTATAGGGGGCAATTGCTTTGGCCTTCCTGTCGACATGGTTTGAAACGGTCATAATGATGCTGGCCATTCTCATGGATTTGGCGCAGAACCAGCCCCTGAATGGAGAGCAAAAAGCGCCGTATTTTAACTTCGGCATACGGCAAACATCGTAGCCTCCAATTACGACAACAGATTTCTTTCTGAAAATCCGGGCAAAAAATACCGGTAGAAGAGAGTGGTAATCGGCAAACCAGCAATAAAAAAGATCGTATTTCCATCCCAAGATCAGCAGAAAGAAGAATTGCCTGAGTATTTCAAGGATATTCTTCAACAATCCTTTCACCGGAGAAAAATGGTATTTGTGCACCTGGTGTTCGGAGGAGAGCAGCAGGTAATCGTTCTTCACAAAAGAGGACAAACCCGTATAGGTAAACAGGATAGATTTGCTTTTGACTTCTTTGCCGCTCATGGGAATTGATTAGGGATCATAGATTGTTTGCCAACACTCTTGTAAGATTTCTTCTGGTGAATTGTTCAGCGCCTGTAGTTTCACTTTTGTACTCACCCTTCTGTTCCTGTTCAAATATTTTATGGATGAAAAGGCTCATTGGACCTGTTTCGTTGTAAGAGAACATCTTGCCTGCATGGCATTTCCGGATCAACAGGTCTACGTCGCCTCCAACGGGCCCCATGGCCAGGATGGGTCTTCCGGTTGCAAGGTATTCGAAGAATTTACCTGTTACAATTCCCTTGTTATCGGGCGAATCCGGTATAGCCATTAGCAACAGGGAGGCATTCATCATCTGGCAAACGGCCTCTTTGTGCGGAATGTAGCCAAGCACCTCGATGCAGGAACTGAGGTTTTTATTTTTGAACAAATTCAGAATCTCATCGGGAACATTTCCGACGAAACGGATTTTTATTTTGGCTTTGACCTTTCCGGGCAGTAAATCAATGGCCTCGATAAACTGCTCAATCCGATAACTCATCGAAATTGTGCCGGTATAGGTGATGGTGAAAAATTCGTTATTGAGCGAGGGAACATTCTCAAAGTCAGATTCGTCGTATCCATTAGGAATGACAGCTATTTTTTCTTCATGGCCGGGAATTCTCCTGAGAAGTAATTTTTTTACCTCTTCACTTACCGTGATAATTTTATCTGCGACCGACAAGACCTTCATTTCCAAATACCGGTCATATAACTTTGCCGGCAGGGTGTGAAGGAGCTCTTTGTAATAATAGATGTCGGTCCAGGGATCCCTAAAATCGGCAATCCATCTGATCCCGGTTTGACGCTTGATTTTTTTCCCGATTAAATGGGTAGAATGGGGGGGCCCGGAGGTGATCACAGTCTCAATGTTTTCGGCTTTGATCAATTCAAGGGCTTTGATCAAGGCATATTTGTTCCAACCCCTTCGCGGGTCGGGAATAAACAGGTTGCCACGGATAAGCCGTGAGAATTTTTCGAAGATCGTAACTTTTTTCTGGTTGGAAAATCCACCGTAAGGGATCTCCTTTTTTTTGGAAAGTTTTCGGTAAAGATTATAGGGTTCAAAGGTCCTGGTCTTGTGAACCCGGAGATCCGGACCTATCTCCTCCACCAGCGAAGGGTCCATCTGGGCATAGGATGCCTGATTTTCATCCACGGTCAGAATAACGGGGGTGCAGCCAAATTCCGGAAGGTATTTTGAAAACTTCAACCATCTTTGAACTCCGGCTCCACCGCTGGGTGGCCAATAGTAGGTAATGATCAGGACCTCTTGCATGTGATAATCATCTTGTTACCCTATTGTATTTGAATGAAAAATATTTTTTGTCGGAATTGTAGCTACAAAATCTTTCAGGTAGAAAGGTTCATAATAAGCGACATCAACAAACCTCTTATTTTGGAAAGCTTTTTCAGCCAATTCCGCCATGTGGCTGGCAGAGGTCGTAATGTTGTCCAGAAAGAGGGCATTGGGATGTTGGAGAGTGGTCCTACACTTGTCTGCGCCATTTCCAAAGAACAGCATTTTGTGGTTGGCGAGGAATCCTGAAAATGAGAGGTGATCGATAATATCTGCCTGGATGTCTCTGATTAATTGCATTTTATGATCATAGATGGCAGTGTACACCTCCATTCTTCTGGCATCAATCATTGGACAATAATACAGCGTTTCATCTTTCCTAATTACAACACTTGAGTTATTACTTACAACATAATGTGACATTGCTTCAAGGGATGCGATGGCAATTAGCGGCAAGCCGGCTGCATAGCACAGCCCCTTAGCCGTCGAAACGCCTATTCTCAAACCGGTGTAGGAACCTGGGCCACCAGATACCGCAATGGCATCAAGTTGATGAAAGGGCATGTTTTGTGCCTTCATTACCTCTTCTGCGAAGCTGGTGAGTAGCAGTGCATGATTTTTACCACTCTTATCTTCGCGTTCCCCAACAATGGTTCCATTCATGGCCAATGCCACTGAACAGACTTCGGTAGATGTTTCCAGGCAGAGAATAGTTGCCATTCGTTTTTTTTACAAATATCTTAAATTAAAGGGAAATTGCGTTTTTTTGAAAAATTATTCAATTCTTTAAATCCTTTTTGAACTTTCTTTGTTAATATGAAACCCGCAGTTGGGTAATTGCGTTCAGACTTCCTACATCAAGGACGTCTGGATGATCCCTTATTATACTAATTTAACCATGGTAAAAGCAGTTATAATTGATGATGATGCAATCTCCAGAATGGTTTTAAAAGAGATTCTTAGAAAAACAGTAGGAAATATAGAATTATTGGGCGAGGCCAGCTCTGTTGTAGAAGGAGCGATTCTTATTGAGCATGAAAACCCGGATCTGGTCTTTTTGGATATCAGTATGCCTGATGGAACCGGGTTTGATCTTTTGGATCGGTTAAAGAAAATTGATTTCAAAATAATCTTTATTACAGCATACAGCGAATATGCTATAAAGGCTTTCAAATATTCGGCATTCGACTATTTGGTAAAACCCATCAATGTGGAGGAACTTGTAAAAACGATTGGCAGGATCCCAAAAATAAAGAGAATTGAAACAAAAACTGCTGTTAATGCGCTTAAAGCCAATCTTATGTCGCATGGTGAACAAGGAACTAAAACCATCGCCTTGCCCGAAATAAATGGTTTTGCCATCATAGATGTGGACAAAATAATCAGGTGTGAAGGGATGCGTAATTATACCAGAATATTATTCCGGGAGGGTGATGAAAAAGTTGTAAGCCGAACCCTTCTGGAGTTCGAAAACCTCCTGACACCTCTGGGATTTATTAGAATTCACAGAAGTCATCTTGTCAACATGGCCAATGTAGTTCGTTACATCAAAGCCAAAGGCGGGATGGTTGAGCTCAGGACAGGAGAGCAATTGAAGGTATCTCCCAAATACAAGGAAGATCTCCTCAACAAGCTACTGTACAATAAGTTGTAACTCAAACAGATCAGAGCCATTTTAGTAACCTGAAGTCCTGGCGATTGGGCAAGGCACTGTTTTTGGCATATATCCTCAATCCATAGTTGTAACTACCAGGCTTTTTCAGGGTTAGCTCAAGCAGATAGTGGGCAAGGTTATCAGATTCTTTCTCAACTGAAAAATCATATTTGGCCACAAAATGGGGTTGATCAGTTCCGGTAGCGACAATTAATTCAACACCGATTTCTTTGGCAGAAAGTCCCTTTAAATCGAGGGTAACCCGTGACGGATATGCTTTCCCCATTTCGTAGGTATTTGTGATGCCATCGGCCACCTGGATGTTTTTTACCTCGATGGTATTCCATGCATTAACTATTTTTGATTTCCAGGCTGCCAAATTTTTCGCCTCTTTGAAATTATCCGCAATAAGTAGTCCAGTCCTTTGGGCCTGAGGCAAATAGTATCGTGTAAAGTAATCTTTCATCATCCTTTTGGTGGTAAACATCGGAACTACTTCTGCAAAAGTGTTTTTGATAAAGTCGACCCAAAGGACCGGGATATTTTTGTCATTGCGGTAATAGTAAGCGGGTACTATTTCGTTTTCGAGGATTCCGTAAATGGCTTCGGAATCGAGTTCGTCCTGAAGTTCGGGATTGTCGAATGAATTTTCCAATGGCAATGCCCAGCCGGCATCTTGCCTGTAGCCTTCGACCCACCAGCCATCCAATACAGAAAAGTGAAGCGTACCGTTCATGACCCCTTTTTCGCCTGAAGTACCTGAAGCTTCGAGTGGCCTGGTTGGGGTATTCATCCATACATCGCACCCCTGAACAAGCATTTTGGCGATGTTCATGTCGTAATTCTGAATAAAGAGGATACGGCCTATAAATTCCGGACGTTTTGAAATATCAATGATGTATTTAATCAAATCCTGACCAGCCTTATCGGCAGGGTGTGCCTTTCCGGCGAAAAGAAACTGTACCGGCCGGTCGGGGTTGTTGATGATCTTTGCCAAACGGTTCAGGTCCCTGAAAAGCAGGTGCGCCCTTTTGTAAGTGGCAAAACGTCTGGCAAACCCGATGGTGAGGGCTCTTGGGTTCAGTTTCGAAATGGCTTCAGAAATATATTTCGGATTTTCGTTCCGTTGGATATTAATGTCGGTGAACCTTCTTTTGATGAATTCAATCAGTTGCCCACGAAGTTTTGACTTGGTATCCCAGATGAGACTGTCCTGAACTTTGTAAATATTTCTCCATGCCCGCAATTCTCCGCCCTCTTCATACTCGTGGATATCATCTGCCATCTCTTCCGCCGAGAGAATTTGATCGTGTACAGCTTTCCATTCTGTAGCAGCCCAGGTTGGATAATGTACTCCATTTGTGACGAATCCGATGTTATCCAGCTCTTCGGGCAGGAATCCCCTGTAAAGTTCGCTTAACAGTTGTTTGCTTACATCGCCATGGAGTTTACTTACACCGTTGATTGATTGTGAGAGATTTGCGGCCAGAAAGCTCATGTTGAACTTTCCTTCGTTGCTGTCGGCTTTTCCCAGAAGCATCAACTCATCCATGGTAATTCCAAGTTGAACGGCAACCGGATCCATATAAGATTTAAAGAGATCATCAGGAAATGAATCATGTCCGGCAGGAACAGGGGTATGGGTGGTAAATAAGGTTGAGGCCCTGACTACCTCCTTGGCTTCGGAATAATTCAGTGAAGAGTTGTTCTTAATGTTGGAGATGCGTTCGAGGCCGATAAAGGCGGCATGCCCTTCGTTGCAGTGATAAATATCAGATTGAATTCCAAGCCTTTCCAATGCCCTGATTCCACCCAGGCCGAGTATCATCTCCTGTTTCAGCCTGTTTTCATTATCGCCGCCATAGAGATGATGGGTGATGGTACGGTCCTCTTCCTGATTGTTTTCAGTATCGGTATCCAACAGGTAGAGTTTGACATTTCCGACATTAACATACCAGACCCTGGCCAACACGATGCGATCCGGCATTTTTATTTCGACGATGATCCAATCCCCCTTCTCGTCGAGGGCGGGTTGAATAGGTATTTTTGAAAAATGTTCGGGATCGTAATTTGCAAGTTGTTCTCCATTGGTAGATATAACTTGTTTGAAATAGCCATATCTGTACAACAGTCCAACGGCCGTCATATCCACCTTTGAGTCGCTGGCTTCTTTCAGGTAATCGCCGGCCAGGACACCAAGTCCACCGGAGTATATTTTCAGACTCGAGTGAAGGCCAAATTCCATACTGAAATAGGCAATCTTTGGTCCGCGTAATTTCTTCCTTTCCTTGAGATACTTGTTGAATTGGATTTCAACAGATTTCATTCTGAGCACGAATGCTTCATCCGACTTTAGTTCGACAAACCTGTCGTGACTGGTTTGTTCCAATAAAATGATCGGGTTGTGTTCACATTTTTCCCAAATCACCGGATCAATTTCGTTGAATAGCGCCCTGGCATCAATATTCCATACCCACCAGAGGTTTCTGGAGATGGTTCGCAGGGAGGCGAGTTCGGCCGGCAAGGCTGATTCAACAATGATTTTTTTCCAGGTCGGGTTGCTATTTTCGGGTTGTCTCAGGTTCTTAAAATAGGTCTCTTCCATTCTTTCAAATATATTAACAAGAATGACACCTCGATGGTGTCAATTTTTTGAATTGCAATGATACCATTTTCGGTGATCATTTTTATATAAAT
>JBBIUJ010000243.1:0-6581 GCA_037440345.1 Prolixibacter sp. | reverse complement strand
TCCTGCCACAAAGGTCACTAAGGTTTCACAAAGAAAATAGCATGAATGCATCCAACGTTCTTGCAGCCCTCTCTCTTTTCCTCATAATGACCACAAATCTGCCGTCTGCAATTTTTAATCTGTAATTTGTAATTTGTAATTTTTAATTTAATTCAAAGGTTTATTCAACAAAATCTTATCCCCCTCATTCAGTCCGCTTTTGATTACGACGAACTTTTCATTTTGGTTCCCGCATTCGACTTTTCTCGTTGAAACCCTCCCAAATTCTTTCAGGTAGACAAATTGATCGGGCCCATCAGAAAAGAGCGAAGTACGAGGTATGACCAGAACATTAGGCTCTTTGGAGATGATAATTTCGTTGTTGGTGGTCATGGCCGGTTTAATGCGTTTGTTGTCGCTCGAAATCCGGATAATCACTTTAAAAACCTTCGATTCAAATCCTGTCATCTCTTGTCCGACATTGGAGATATTGGAGATCACCCCAACTTTCAATTGATTTTTCAGCGCATCGATATAAACACGTACACTATCCCCAATTTTTAGTTTGGAGATATAGATCTCTTCAACATAAGTTTCAGAGGCAAGGACAGACAAATCGGGAAGGGTCGCGATAACCGGGCTTTGCATGCTTACGCTTGAACCTACGGTGAGCTTTCGGCTTCCGCCTCTTCCGAAGGTACGGCCATAAATGAGCATACCATCCTGCGGGGCCGTGATCCTTGCAGCATCAAAGGCGATTTGGTAATTTTTGTCTTTAAGCGTTAGTTCTTTCACCTTATCTTCCTCCCTCGACACCTGAATTCTCAAAGTTTTTTGGGTCATTAAATAGGCCCTGACCCTGGCGTCCATTTGTCTGAGTATCCTTTCGTAGGCCATCTGCGCCTTTCGCTGGAAGGCGGGTGATTCGTAGATCGCCTGCTCCAACTCAATTTTTCGGTTATTGAGATCGAAGCGAAACTGGTCGATCCCATTGCGCAGCGCCACCAGATCGACCGCGCTGTCAATCTTTGAATCACTGAAATTGAAAAGCATTCTTTTAAGGGCCTCCTCGTTGTTCTCTTTGAGTTGCTTGACTCGCCCCTGGTCCAGAAGGGCCACATAATCGCCTTTCTTTACAATTGAACCTTCAGGTATGAGATCTTTGATTTGCATATCCCAAATCTCAAGTGTTCTGTTTCCGAAGATGTCGGGTAAATTGATGAGCACCGCTTTTTCGCTCTGAATCTCCCCTTTGCAGGTGATGATGGCTTCAAAATTATCCCTCTTTACCCTGTAAATCCCTGATACCTGTTTGCGAACGTACAACCAGCCAACAATCAGAAAAACAACACATAGCGCTGTTCCGATAAATAATATTTTTTTTGATTTGTTTAACCTCATTGGTTCAAAATTTTGTCGAAATCGGCTATTAAATCAGTTTTCTTTTCAAAATCATACAGCGCCAGTCCGCGGATCTGGTAGTAGGACAACCAATATCTTCTGAGCGAATTGATGTAGGCCCTTTTGGCATTCTCCAGGTCATTTCTGGCCAGATTGAGCTTGGTAACATCCAGTTTCCCTATTTTGAAGCGTCTCATGGTCACGTCGAATCCCATCTGGGCGATTGTGTCTGCCTTGGCTGAGTTTTGTACCTGGTCCGATTGCAGGTTGAATTCCAGAACATTCATCATAACTGACTGCTCAAAATCAATCCGTTCCTGTTTTACACTGTTGAGGACAACCTCGCGGTTGGATTTTGCCATTAATAGCTGGCCTTTTCTTCTTCCCCAATCAACTATTGGAACGGAGAGCCCTACCAGCGCGATGTTTTGAAATTGATTTGGATTTTGATAAGACTCGGCAAGTGAAATTGATTTCTGGTTCAATCCCGCCAATGCGCTGATATCCGCACTTAATCCGTTTTGGGATTTAACCAGTTTGACATTGCTGTCCTGCTCCAAAATTCGCCGCTCTTGTGATAAAATATCCGGATTGTTGCTCATCGATTTCTGAATGGCCTCTTCAACATCGATTTGCAGGGTGGAATTGATACCGGAAGGCAAAATGCAGTCAAGAAGGGCATTTTTCTCAAGACCAAGAAAACTGTTCAGATCGGATCTGGCCCTCAAAAGTCCCTGATTGGCACGTGTTAAGGCGATCCTGGAATTCATCAGGTTTAGCTCGAAGTTCAGGAGTTCATCCTGGGTCACCGTACCTACCTGATATCTGCCTTTGCCGATTTGGTACAGGGTATCAGCGTTAGCCAGATTGGTTTTTGCAATGTTTATCTCAATCTGCGCATCCACCAGCACAAAGAATTTGGTGGCGGTCTTGACGGCGATATCTTCCCTCGACTGAATATATTGTTTCTTGGCAGTTTCAAACTTAAGCGGCTCAATTTTTGATTTCCAGTGCATAGCGTTGTAACCGTTCAGTTTTTGGCGGTAGCCCAGACTAATCATGTTGGAAGAGTAGAGGGTCTGTTGATCGCCCAGAAAATTCCTTACCATTCCAATATCAGAACTGGCCGAAAAGCTACCTCCGGTCAGGCCAATATTTTGAGTCATCTTCAGGGATGCGCTTGAGGTGATGTTTTTTTGCTGACTGTATTGCCAGCTTTGGTCTTGCGGAATATAGTCCTGTCTGATTGAGTTGTTGTAGGATAGTGGATTGGCGCCCACCAAGAATTGCGGAAGCTTGTCAGACCGGTAATACTTGTATTCCCAATAACTTGAAAGATACATGTTTTGTTGTTTGAAAGCATCCAGCGACTGCCTGGAAGCCAGGTCAATTGCTTCCAGGAGTGATATCTTGCGAACCTTTCCCTGGCCAAAAGATATTTGACAGGAGGTCACAATCAGAAGAAATGCAAAAATGCGGATCATAAGCAATTTATTGTCTGAGTGATTCAACCGGATCTTTATCGGCCGCTTTCTTGGCAGGAAGGTACCCGAAGGTGATCCCGATAAAGACAGATACGCCGAAAGAGATAAAAATAGAGAAAAGTGAGATGATGGTTTTGATATCGAACGCCGTTTGAATGATCTTGGAAAGGATGACTCCCAGTATTACGCCAATCAGTCCGCCTGCAAGGCTTATCAGGGTCGATTCGGATAGAAACTGAAAAACAATGTCCTTTCTGGAAGCCCCTATGGCCTGGCGGGTACCGATCTCGCGGATACGTTCCATCACTGAAGCAAGCATGATGTTCATGATGCCAATGCCACCGACAATCAGGGATATCCCTGCGATGGCGCCCAATACGATGTTAAAGATATTTTTGGTTTTTTGTTGTTGTTTTAAAAGCAATTCTGGTATACTGACATCGACATCATGAATGTCGTTGTGTTTGCGCATCAACATATTGCCAACAACTTTGGCAGTTGCAGTGAGTTGCTGTGTCTCTTTGACACGGACGATCAATTTGTCCAGTTGGTTGGTGTCCTCTACCTTGTTTGGGGTATTGTCCCTTCCCGAACTTACCATTTTAACTTGATCACCCCGGATCAACGCCCTGTTTCTATACCGGAGGAGCATTGTTTTTACAGGAATAATGATGCTGTTGTCGGTACTGCTGATTGACATGGTTCCGCTGCCGCTTCCGACAAAATTACGTCTTTCGATCACGCCAATGACCTGAAGCCAAATCTGTCCGCACTTGATGTATTTTCCGATAGGGGATTCCTGGTTAAAAAACAGGTTTTTTACATTGTAGCCAATGATGCAAACCGGGTATCCTTCCTTAATATGTTGTTCGTGAAAAAGAGTTCCGCTTTCAAGCTTTATATCAAAGAGACGAAAATAGGTGTTGTCGGTGCCATCCAGTTTTACCGGACTACTTATGTCATGTAAAATAGCAGTATAATTGAAAGTTATAATTGGACAAACATCCTGGACAGTAGGAATTATTTGCTTGATGGAAATTGCATCGTTCAGGGTTAAACCTTTTGAGAATTTCTTTTTACCACCGTTTAATTGATTGCTTTCAGATGCGCTTCCGGCCTTGGCATCATTGGAACTGGCCTGATCGGCCTGCAAAATTGGTGTTACAATGATATTGTTGACCCCCACCATTTTGATCTGTTCCAGTATCTCCTGCTCGGCGCCGTTGCCGATGGCCAGCATACTGATAACCGCTGCCACCCCAAAAATAATACCCAGGGCCGTCAAAAGGGATTTAACCTTGTTGGCGATGATCGCCTCAATGGCTATCTGAACATTATAGGAATATCTGGTGTAATAGGCTCGTATCTTCATGAGAGGATAATTCGGTACTGGGGAATCAAAATTGTAATTTGACTGGTTGTGAGATGTTTATTGTTTGATAATGTTATTTCCTTTTCTGGATGTATCAATCTTCTCCGCAATATCTTGTGAGTTTTTACGTACTTTTTGTCTTGCCACTTGCTCTTCATAAATATCCCACCCAATGGTCTCAATATCTTCCAGTTTTTCAGGTTCGCTTAACAACAATTCATCACCTTCCGCAACACCCTTGTTGATAATGATATAATCTTCATTTTCTTCACCAGTGTCAACCAGCTGCCTGACGATATTTTTCCTGTTCAAATAGACGAATTTGGTTGAGTCTGTTTCAAAGACCGCCTCCGACGGCACATACAATTTATCCGAATAGACCCCGGTCTGAATCAGATTACCTGTTGTCATTGCGGGTTTCAGGTCGGGATCACTTCCAAAAACACGGATGTTGACAAGGAACACTTTCGAATCACTTTTGGGCATAGGCTGACCAATATTGGCTACAGAAATGACTTCGCCTTTCAACACCTTATCAGGGAAAGCATCTATGCTCAAGGTAACTTTTTGTCCGACTTTGATTTTGGCTATATCAATTTCGTTGATATATGTTTCTGAAATCATTTTGGTCATATCAGGCAATGTAGCAATAATCGGACTCCAGGGAGTCAGCACCGATCCAACCTGGATTTTAATCCCAAACCTGTCACGTGCGTAGATCACCATTCCGGGCTTTGGCGCTTTGATAATGAGCGCATCATAAAGTTTAAGCAAATCATCTACCCTTTTTTGCTTCAATTTGTAATCAATGTTTCGGCGTTCCATCTGCGAATTGAGCTGCCGCTGACGCATGGCAAGTCCTTTGATATCCTGTTCCAGCTTCCTTTCTGCCTTGCTGAGGTCCATTTCAGCCTTCTTTATGACAGAGGGTGATTCGTAAACCGATTCTGCCAGGACAATTTTCCGTTCCTCAACATCCGATTGGGAGTTGGTGATAAGGTCACGGTAGTTGCTGAGGTTAAGGTTAGAATCCAGTTTGGCATCTTCGATTACAACCAGGGCAGCCTCCAGATCAAGGCGGGCTTGCGTCAGGACTTCCTCAATCACTTTGTGGTCGAGTGTGGCAATATATTGTCCGGAATCAACTACAGACCCTTCTTCAATCAAATCAGTTATTTTGATTTCATAAACCCTGACATTTTGGGTCGACAGTACTGAGGGCAATACAATATTTTGGGAGTTCTCAGACTCAAGCTGACCAGAAGTATGAACTTTTACTTCGATGGATCCCTTTTGGACTTTGCAAGTTATCAACTCTTCACTTGATTTACTTCTCAAACTGAAAAAGAGTATAATTAAGAGCAAAATTGCGGCAGAAATGATGATTAGTAGCTTCTTTTTGTTCATAACAGGCTGCGTGGTTACCGGGTTTGACTCTCCGATGATTCAAAAGTTTAAAACACAACGATGAAAATGGGAGTATCAATTACTGGAAGAAAATTGACAGCCCCAAAGATAGGAATAGAAATGGATTACGAAGAAAGTTTTAAGGGTAATGGATACTTTTTTATCCAATTAATAGACATTTTTACTGCAATTTATAGCAAATCTCCAATGCTTTGTTTCAGAATTGCATGAAATTGGCAGGCCTACTAAAAATTATTCACTCTCCCCTTTAGTTTGTGCCTGGTTTTGTGGGTCTGGTGTTTGGTTTTATTGCCCAGTTCGCTGCTGACGATACTGATGTTCCCGTCAACTTCCAGAATCGCGAGTTTCACCTCCCCGATCTTTTCGACCCCATGTTCGCGTGCCGCTGCTTCTATCTCGTCAATTGAAATCTCTGCCGATTCAAGATTTTCCTGAAGAAGATGACCTTCATAAATTAATAGTATAGCCTTGCCCTGGATAAACTCACTAATTTTTTTGCTTTTGAAGAGCACTTTCTTAAATACAAAGTTTGTCAAAAAAAGAGCCAATGCGGCAACCAAACCTCCCAACAACGAAGTGTCGCTGCCAACCATGGCATTTTGAACCGCGTTGCTGATCAAAAGAATGAAAACCAAATCGATTACGGATAATTGCGCCAGCTCTTTTTTGCCAAACAGCCTGATGGCAAAAAGAATAAAAAGGTAGACTGCGACCGATCGCAGGACAACTTCGAGCAGAGGAGGAATTATCATATAGAATTTTGTTGGTGGATGAACAAATTTCTTTGAGTCCATTTAGATTTGTATAGTTACAAACAAAAATTGTTACTAGTTCTTTGAAATATTGTGTATGTTGTTGATTTTCTTTACTTTTTGCTACTTTTTCTTTTCTTTGTTAATTAGTAAAAACTGTTAATA
>JBBIUJ010000242.1:0-6643 GCA_037440345.1 Prolixibacter sp. | reverse complement strand
AGATAGGAGTACGAATAAAAAGAGGGTGTCTCGGACTTATGAGACACCCTCTTTCTATTCGTACAGGATGTTGGCCTATTTAAGCAATATATTTACCTGATTGTAAACATTCTCGGCAGTAAAACCGAGTTGTTCGTCCAGTACCTGATATGGTGCAGAAAAACCAAAAGAGTTTAATCCCCACACTGCACCATCGTCTCCTACCAATCCTTTCAATGTAACCGGCAGACCTGCTGTCAATCCAAACTTAGGAATACCGGGAGTCAGAACCTGATGCTGATAGGCTTTCTCCTGGTCTCTGAAAAGTCCTTCGGAAGGGGCGGAAACGACGCGTACTTTTTTCCCGTCCCTTGTTCTGAGCAGTTGGGCACCTTCGACAAGCGTAGCTACTTCAGAACCTGAAGCAACAAGAATTACGTCCGGCTGATCGCACGGTTCAACAACATAAGCGCCTTTGGCCAATTGTTTGGCCTCTTCTGTTCTGCTTGTGACTGCAGGAAGGTCTTTGATATTTTGACGCGATAGAATCAGTGCAGTAGGCGTTGTAGTATTCTCCAGCGCGATTTGCCAAGCAACAGTAGTTTCACTTGCATCAGCAGGTCTTAATACCAAAACGGAATTGTCGCCGTGGTGGTTCTTTAACTGCTCCATCAGGCGCAGTTGTGCTTCATGTTCAACAGGCTGATGGGTTGGACCGTCCTCTCCAACCCTGAAGGCATCATGCGTCCACACAAACTTAACAGGAAGCTGCATGAGGGCAGACATGCGCAAAGCGGGTTTCATGTAATCAGAAAACACGAAGAAGGTACCGCAAACGGGGATTACACCGCCATGCAAGGCCATACCGTTCATTACACAGGCCATGGTGAGCTCGCATACTCCTGCCTGAAGGAAAGCTCCCGAGAAGTCTCCATTCGTAAACGCGTGACTATTGTTGAGGAAACCGTCAGTTTTATCCGAGTTGGATAGGTCGGCAGAGGAAACGATCATATTTTCCACCTCTTTTGCGAAAGCAGCCAATACTGTAGCAGAGGCATTTCTCGTTGCTGCACCCGATTTCTGAGAAATTTTGGAAAAATCAAATTCAGGCGTTTCCCCGGAAAGGAAAATCTCCAGTTTCTTCTCCAAGTCGGGATTTGCAGCGGCCCATTTATCCTCTTCCAGATTTTTTTCATCTGCCCATTTGAGCAAGATTTCTCTCCTTTTCCTGTATAGTTCTTCGACTTCGGGGAAGATGACAAAAGGATTTTCAGGATCACCGCCAAGATTGGCGATGGTCTTTTTAAAAGAGGCGCCGGCATGGGAAAGCGGTTGCCCGTGCGTCGAGCATTGACGTTCAAAATTGGAACCATCCTCCTTCACAGAGCCTTTTCCCATGATCGTCTTTCCTATAATCAAAGTTGGACGTTTGTTCTCCTTTAAGGCTGATTTCAGCGCCTCGCGTATCTCTCCGGCATCGTTTCCATTGATAGTAGTAACATTCCAACCCCATGCTTTATATTTGGCCGCGGTATCCTCAGAAGTTACCGAATTGGTCTCTGTTGATAATTGAATATCATTCGAATCATAGAACATGATGAGATTGCTAAGTCCAAGATGCCCAGCCAAACGGCCTGCTCCCTGGGAAATCTCCTCCTGAACTCCTCCATCCGAAATAAAGGTATAGGTTTTATGGGCCATCCATTCACCAAAACGGGAAACCATAAAGCGCTCGGCAATTGCGGCACCCACAGCCATGGCATGGCCTTGTCCCAAAGGACCCGAAGTATTCTCAACCCCCCTTTCCGGATCAACCTCAGGGTGACCAGGGGTTACGGAGCCCCATTGACGAAAATTTTTGAGGTCTTCCATGGAAAAATGACCTCCCAGCGAAAGCACAGAATATAGCATGGGCGACATGTGTCCCGGATCCAGGAAAAATCTATCCCTGAAAGGCCAGCTCATGTCTGCCGGATCATAGTTTAAAAATTCTGAATAGAGGACATTGATAAAGTCCGCTCCTCCCATGGCCCCTCCTGGATGACCGGAATTGGATTTTTCAACCATCGCAGCAGAAAGAATCCGAATGTTATCTGCTGCCTTGTTGACAATAGTATTGCTCATCTTAAAAATTTAGAATTGGTGTAATTAATTGGGAAGAATGATCCTAACCATCAAAATTCCGTCAATGCTTTCAATCTTTTGTTTAACATCCTCTGTAATAACATTTTGGTCAGTCTCAATAATATTATAGGCGACCTCGTTTTTATTGCGGTTGAGCATATTGGAGATATTGATCCCTTCCTTTGCCAAAATGGAGGTAATCTGACTTACCATGGTAGGAATATTGCGGTTGGCAATTATAATTCTTGCACAACAGGTACGATCCATGGTAGCTTTGGGGAAATTCACAGAGTTTCTGATGTTTCCGTTTTCCAGAAAATCCATCAGTTGATTGGCGCCCATGATCGCACAATTTACTTCAGACTCATTGGTAGATGCGCCCAGGTGCGGAATTGGAATAACTCCAGGGACATTTAGCATGGTGGCGTCAGGAAAATCAGTTACATAACAGGCAACTTTCTTACGCTCGATGGCTGCAAGGATATCCGGGTTGGAAACCAACTCGCCTCTCGCAAAGTTTAATATCTTTACCCCGTCTTTCATGACGGCAATTTTCTCAGAGTTGATTAATCCACGGGTTGCGTCCATCAAAGGAACATGTAAAGTAATGAAATCTGCTTGTGAAAGGCACCCTTCAATACTCTCTGATCTGACGATACTTTGGTCAAGTTTCCAAGCATTGTCAACCGTGATAAACGGATCGAAACCTATAACCTTCATTCCGAGTGATTTTGCAACGTTGGCAACCAATACGCCAATATCACCCAGACCAATGATGGCAAGGGTTTTCCCTTTTAGCTCTATTCCTCCAAAGGCTGCTTTTCCTTTTTCAACCAAAGATGGAACCTTGTCGCCTTCGGCTTGCAGTGTCTGGGCCCAGGCAATACCTCCGATGATGTCCCTTGAAGCCAGTAACATTCCGGCAATCACCAGTTCCTTTACGGCATTGGCATTGGCTCCCGGCGTATTAAAGACAACAATTCCTTTATCAGTACATCGATCAATTGGAATATTATTCACTCCTGCGCCAGCTCTTGCAACGGCTTTGAGAGATGCTGGAAGTTCCATTTCATGCATCGAAAAACTACGTAACAAAATAGCATCCGGATTGGCAGTCTCACTGACTATTTCATACTTTGACGATGGAAAAACCTGAAGACCTTCGCGGTCAATCTTATTCAGCGTTTGAATTTTTAGCATTTTGATCTTTTTTTAGGTAACCTGATTAATTGAAGCAAATATCATGATAATTGGCGCAAGATGAAACAACATGCAGACAATTTTAACGTTAAATTCAAATACCCAGAAAGTTCAAAATATATATCACCTTTATCTCGGGATTTGTCTTTGGTAAGTTAACCAAATTACAACAATATTTCAAATAGACTTTTACAATTTGCTCCTGAATGCCACACATAAAGAAGCCGTCCCTGAAATCAGAGACGGCTCCATGAATAAATAAACGTTATGATTATTCTATAACCAATGTTTCTGTTCTACGGTTGACAGCATATTCAGCTTCAGTACATTTTACGCCATCTTTACATTTGTTGACGGGCTGTGTCTCACCGAAAGCCTGAGCATTAATTCTAGAAGCGCTGATACCCTTTGCAGTCAAATAATCTAAAACTGATTTTCCGCGTTTTTCAGAAAGTTTCATATTGTAACTTGCAGGACCTCTGCTGTCTGTATGTGATTTCATCTCCAGGTTTACAGAAGGATTTTCCTGCATATCCTTGGCCAAACGATCCAATTCAGATTTAGAAGTAGGATTTAAATCCCATTTGTCAAATGCAAAGTATACCTTGAAGATTTCACCTACACAAGCAGGAGTTACATGTTTTGGAGGCGCTGGTGGAGGAACTGGTTTTGGCTCTGGTTTTGGCTCTGGTTTAGGTTGCGGTTTTGGTGCCTCAACTACAGGAGCTGGCTTAACCGGTTTTTTACCCAACATGAAAGACAAACCAGCATGTGTGTATAAATATTTTTCACGAACCTGGCCAATCAGATAGGTTGAACCGATTCCACCTTGATTAGCTCCATCCAAACGGTTTGTATTTACCCAACTCCACTGAGTGCCAATATCCAATTTAACATTGTCGCTTAAACGGAAGGCCACACCTGTTCCAACTGGAATTGTCCAGGCTCTCCAAGGCTCCATAACAGTAGTATTGGTATATTCGATGTTTTTAACATGTGTAGCTCCAACACCAAGTTTGGTATACCAATAAACTTTACGATCAAATTTATTTTTGGATAATAAGTTGTTCATGTTCCAAACAGTGTTCAAATCCACTTCATTTATACCTGTTTTAAACGCTTTGCCACCTACAAAAGTACTTTTAGGTGTTCCTGTCAGGGTAGTACCATTGTATGCAGCTTCCAAAGCAAATACATGGGTGAAGTTTTTCTTCACATTAAACCCATATCCAAAGCTCATATCGGATTTGAAGTCGTTGAATTTGTGCAGAAAGTTACTTTTTGAAACATCAACAGAACCAGCAAAATTTGCCACTCCTGCATTAATACCAATTTCCCATCTGTTGTACGGCAATTTTTCACCTTTCTCCTGGGCAAAAATAAGGGAGCTGCCTACAAAGAGAAATACGATGATCAAGCTAAGTTTTTTCATAATCGATGATTTAAGATTGATGACTATATACGTATTTAACAATTATCCAATTAGATTATGCAAATTAACAAAAGATTGAAAAGAAATACAACTATTTTTTTATTTATTTTACAATATTTTAACAAATCATTCAATAAGATTCATTTTTCCGAAAAATTACGCTAAAATGTTTTAAATCTGATGAATAAAAGATTCTCTTTTCTTATTTGTATTCATACGAAACTAAGCTCAATAGGTTTCGTAAGCGTGATTCTTATTAGGGAAAGGGCCAAATGTAATCAAAAAGCTATCCTAATTATGTAATTAACAATTCGAGTTAAAAAATGTTTAGAATTGTTGATTATTTATTAAGCATTAAATTGACTTAACAACATGCATTCATTTTATATTTCAGAAATCACAGGCTCATCCATTCAACTTAATGCCGAAGAATCGAAGCACTGCATCAAAGTGTTGAGACTAAAAAAAGGGGATCAGGTTCAACTTATGAATGGCAAAGGATCTGTGTATAAAGCCGTTATTCTGGAGCCTGACTCTAAGAAATGCATCCTGGCGATATCGGGAGAAGAAAAATTTCAAAACAACCGGAATTATAATTTGACAATAGCCATTGCTCCTACAAAAAATAATGAAAGATTTGAATGGTTTCTCGAAAAATCAACCGAAATTGGTATTGACAGAATTGTTCCAATAATTTGTCAGCATTCTGAACGTAAGGAGATTAAAAGTGAAAGACTGGAGAAAATATTGGTTTCAGCCATGAAACAGTCGGGGCAGACATATCTTCCTGAGCTTGATCGGATAACCTCATTCAAAGAGATAGTCGACTCAACTTTTGATGGCATTAAACTGATTGCCCATTGCGATTCCGGCGAAAAGAGACTACTCAAAAATTCTGTTCCGCCCGGTAAAAATATTCTAGTGCTTATTGGACCGGAAGGGGATTTTGATCCTTCGGAAATCAAACTGGCCCTGGGAAAGGGTTTTTCCCCGGTTTCTCTCGGCAACTCCAGGTTCCGTACGGAGACTGCCGGAATCGTAGCTTGCCATACTGTATGTTTGATCAACGAAAAATAAAAACCGCCGGAAAATGTTATTCCGACGGTTCTTGTATATAAACTATCTTCCAATGGGAAAACCAGCAACTATTTATTTTGCTCCAACTGGAGGGTTTTGGTAGTTGCATCGCAAACTGTTGCAGGTCCCCAGTACTGAATTGGTCCTGGATATACAAAAGAGGTATGAATAGCCCACTCCTCACGTTGTGCTGCAAATGCTTTAAACGGTTCACCATCCATTTGAACCAGCGCCTTTTGAATGACGGGTTTCATGACTCCGCTTCTCCGCTCCATGTTCATCATCATGGTAATCGGAACTCCGCCTGCAACCCATTCATTGGAGGATTTCGTTGTGTTTCTGACAGAAGCCATGTATCCTGATTTTCCGCCAGCAATGAGTATCGCTGCTGTTTGACCCAAAGAATAACAGTAATCTGCATCGAAATTAGAGGGGACGGCACATCGTCCTTCGTAACCAAAAAAGTGGTTTTGAGCCGAAAACTTCACTTTGGCAATTCCCTGCTTTTTCAGGATAGAAAGCTGCTTTTCAACCATTTCTATCAACAGTTTCTCCGTCTCAATTCTTGAAACCTGAACATTCCCGTGAGGGTCACGGTCGAGGGTAAGCTGTTTGGCAATACCTTTTGGCAATACCTTAAATACTTTACCTGAAGCTTCTGAAAGATGCTTGATCACAAAATCACGCTTATCTTCATCTGTTGCAATAGCTATAAATGCTTTTGCAGAGGCTGAACCTTCGGCAAGAAGCTCATTTAACTCGTCAATCAATATTTTCATTTCAGGAATGAACTCTATCAAACCCTCAGGGATCAGGGCAACGCCAAAATTT
>JBBIUJ010000241.1:0-6657 GCA_037440345.1 Prolixibacter sp. | reverse complement strand
CTCCCGCCCCTTTTATCAAAGCGTCAGTTTATTGAATCTGGATGCAATCTCAGAGAAGGAGTATATTCTCTTTGCCAGAAAGCATTTCGAAAAAGCAAAAAAGGGAATCAATGATGAGACCCTCATGAAAATATACCAATTGTTTGAAGGTCATACTTGGTACATGCAACACATTCTTAATGAACTCTATTCTTTGACCTCACCCAATGGGAATTGTACATTAAAGATGGCTGACGAGGCAATCAGACATAAAATATTTGCGTACAAGCCCCTCTTTCAAAGCACCTTAAATTTAGTATCCGAACGACAGAAGGAGGTTTTGTACGTCATTGCCAAGGAGGGAAAAGCGACCCAAATCACCTCGGGATCGTTCAACAGAAAGCATGCATTATTGTCTCCCAGCTCGATCCAGACATCTGTCAGACAATTGCTGGATAAGGATATTATAACTGTCGAAAACAAAACCTATTCGGTTTATGACCGCTTTTTTGGATTGTGGCTTAAGGATGAATTCGGAATGGGCTGGAATTTATAAAAATGTTCATGTTCAAAACGCTAAATCTTCCGCATGAAAAAATAATATTATCGTTTAATTCATTTACCTTCGCTTTTTCATTTTAACTCTGCTCATTCGTCAATTATGTGGAAATATCTGACCCGCGTACTCTTGCGTAACAGACCTGCCATTCTGATACTTATCGTCTTACTCACAGCTTTTATGGGATGGAAAGGTTCGGGTGTTAAACTCTCATACGACAATGCCAGTATCCTCCCTTCAGACGATAGTTTCATCGTGGATTACAATGCCTTCAAAAAACGGTTTGGTGAAGATGGCAGCGTGCTGGTGATTGGGGTCGAAAATCCAAATATGTTTCGGTTGAAAGAGTTCAACCAATGGTACGACCTCACAGCCGACATGACCAAAGTCGAAGGGGTAGAAGGAGTTATGTCGATTACGAAATCGGCCAATATCCAAAAAAATGACTCCCTGCATAAGTTCGAATTCCTCCCGATAGTACCTGCCAGGCCTTCATCACAAGCCGCTGTAGATAGTCTGAAAAACAAAATCCTATCCCTCAAATTTTACGACGGGCTGCTTTTTAACTCAAAAACAGATGTTTATATTCTGGCTATTACGTTAAAAAAATCGGTCCTCAACGACAAAATCAGGATGAAGATCACCGACAATATTGTCGAGCGTGCAGAGCAATATGCTGCCCAAAGTGGTCTGATGCTTCACTATTCCGGCCTTCCCTACATTCGTACAGTAATGGCAAGAACCGTACAGCACGAGCTTTTCCTTTTTGTCATGCTTTCCATCCTAATTGCTGCTATCATCCTTTATCTGTTTTTTCGATCCGCGAAGGTGGTAGTCAGTTCATTGGTTGTTGTGGCCATCAGCATCATTTTTACACTCGGGATAATTGGGCTGTTCGGATTTAAAATCAGTATTCTTCTGGGAGTGATTCCCTCCCTGATTGTCGTAATAGCCATCGAAAATTGCATCTATATCCTTAACAAATACCATTGGGAATACCGCAATCATGGTAATAAAATATTGGCGCTTTCGAGAGTAGTCCGCCGGATCGGCTTTGCCTCCTTGATGGTGAATACCGCCACAGCCGCCGGTTTTGCAGCATTTATTCTTGTTTCCAACCAATTGTTGCGCGAATTCGGGATCATCGCCTCCATCAGCATCATGATGGAGTATGCGCTTTGCATCACTTTGCTGCCGATTATCTTTAGCTACATGGATCCGCCAAGCGAAAAGCATGTCAAACATCTTGACAACAACTTCTTTAATTCAATTCTGGAAAAGATCCTGCATATCATTCAATTTCAACGGAAATGGGTCTTTTTGATGGCTGGATTATTGCTTTTGGTTGGAATTATCGGGATGCTGAACATGCGAACCTCCGGGAAGGTCACGGATGATATTCACCAGAGCAATCCCCTATACAAAGACCTGAAATTTTTTGAGACACAATTGGGAGGAGTGATGCCCTTCGAGATTTCAGTTGATACCAAAAAGAAGAAGGGAGTCATGCTCTTTTCTACCATCCAGCGAATCGAACAACTGCAGGAAGTAATATCCAAAAACAAGGAATTTTCAAAACCGCTTTCAGTCGCAGAGTTTGTGAAATTTGCCAAACAGGCCTATTTCAATGGCAATCCCGAGATGTACTCGTTGCCCAATTCAATGGAAAAAACTTTTGTCCTCTCATACTTCCCAAAAAAGGCAGAAGGAAAACAACAACTGCTCAACTCCTTCATCGACAGCACGCAACAGATCACCAGAATAAGCTTTCAGATGGCAGATATTGGGACCAAAGATATGAACAGACTGCTCGATAGTATTCGACCCAGGGTTGATTCTATTTTTGCCAAAGCAGACTACAACGTTAAGATTACCGGAAGCAGTGTTATCTACGCCAGAGGAACAGAATTCCTAATTAAACACTTACTGATCAGCGTATTAATAGCCATTGGATTTATCTCATTGCTCATGGCGCTTATGTTTTCCAGCATAAGGATGATTGCGGTTTCGATGATACCCAACATCATTCCACTGATCATTACCGGAGCCATTATGGGTTTTACCGGAGTACCCATTAAGCCTTCCACCATCATTGTTTTTAGTATCGCGCTCGGCATATCGGTTGACAATACCATTCAATACCTCTCCAGGTACAGGCATGAGTTAAAAATGACCGGAAACAATATCGGCCTGTCTACACTGAATGCGCTACGGGAAGCAGGATTCAGCATGATTTATACTTCCATCGTATTGGTTTTGGGATTCAGCGTTTTTATGGTATCGAGTTTTGGCGGCACCCAGGCATTGGGTTTGCTTGTTTCGACCACCCTTTTTATCGCGATGTTCTTCAACATAATCGTTTTACCATCGCTTTTGCTTGTACTGGACAAATACCTGATTACAAAGGCATTCCAGGAAGAACCGGTAATTGATATAGATGAGGAGGACGAGACTAAATAGAAAAAGACCGTCTCCGGTCTTTTTCTATTTAGTTTTATCCTCCTCGCTTTTCCGTAGCGAGTATCATTTTAATTTGGAGCTTATTCCCTATCGCGAGTACATCTATCAGATCCTGAATTGTCAAGGAATTATCGGTTCTCAATACAATGGTGACATCACTGATCTTTTGTTTAATGGCTTTGAGTGAGCCCTCCAGTTTGTTGAATTGAATCTGTTCCTTGTCGATGTAATAATTCTTCTCCTTGGTGATGGAGAGGGTGATCTGTTTCTTGTCGAGGGTCTGGTTGGATGCCGATTTAGGTAATAGCAACTTAATCACATTTGGGTTGGCGAAAGTAGCAACCAGCAGAAAGAAGAGCAGCAGAAAGAACATGATGTCATTCAGCGAACCCGTTGCAACCTCTGGTTTAAACTCCAGTCTCTTTCTCAGCTTCATGCTAGTTTTGCTCGATAATATTAATAAACTCGAAAGCGTCTTCCTCAACCCTGTTCATGTACTTATCGACCATAATGTTAAGCATGTGGTAACCGGAATACGCTATAACACCTACAATTAGGCCGAGTCCGCTTGAAATCATCTTCTGATAAAGTCCACCGGAGATGATACCGATGCTGATATTATCCGAAAGCGAGATGTCATAAAAGATCTTGATAACCCCGGCAATCGTACCGATAAATCCAAGCATGGGAGCGATACCTGCAAATAACCCCAGGTAGTGCAGATCTTTGCTCATTTTGTTCATCTCAATTTGTGCTGCGGTCTCAATCGAGCTCTCCACCTCCTTGATCGGCTTTCCTATGTTTTGTGTGGCATGGTAAAATATCCGGCTGTATGAACTGTTTCCTGCCTGCAAGGTGGCAACGGCCTGACCAAGATCCCCTTTTTTAAGGTGGGAATGAAAAGCTACAACAACATTGGGTTCAGGCTTTGTAAAACGTTTGATTTCAATGTATTTCACAATAATCAGATAACACGAAATCAAAGAGATGACGCCTATTGGGAAAAGAATCCATCCTCCCTTAAGCAGAAGATCAATTCCATCAATATTTGCAGCAGCTGGTGTGCTTTGTATGGCTAATTGTAAAATCATATTCTATTATTAGACTGTTATGCATTGATAAAAAAGTGACTAAAGTGAACTAAAGTGACTAAAGTACTTGAGTTTTTAACAGGATTTGGAAAATTTCCGAATATCTTGTCAGTTTCACTCTCCCTGTCTCCCAGTCCCTTAGTCTCCCCTTCTTTCTTCCAATAATCAAAATCTTCATGCGAGCTTAAGCCCACTTCCTGAGTTGCCTGAAATTAGAGCGCATTTTTTTGATACGTTGGAGATATGTTGTAACAAACAACCTCCTGACTTTTGGAAATTCGATCTTTTTAAAGTCATAACCTTCCGCTTTCAATGCTGCAATAGCTCTGGGAAGAGCCCACCTGAGATGTTCCTCTGCCTTGTAAGAATCGTGAAAAGTAATGATACTTCCGGGACGAACAAACTTCAGCACATTCTCCAAAACCTCTTCGCGGGTTATATTCTGGTTGTAATCGCAGGAGATCACATCCCACATCACGATCTTGTATTTTTGAGAAAGGAAAAGGTATTGCCCCCTGGTCAGCCAGCCATGAGGTGGCCGGAAAAGATTGGATCCAATAAGCCGGTTTGCCTGCTCCGTGTCTTTAAAATACTCCAGGTTACTGCTCTTTAAACCCTGAAGATGGTGGTAGGTATGGTTACCCACAGCATGGCCATCTTCCAGAATTTGCTCAAATATTTCAGGATAACGGAATACATTTTCACCTACCGAAAAAAAAGTAGCCTTCACCTTTTGTTCATTCAGAAGATCCAGTACCCATGGGGTTACATTAGGGACTGGGCCATCATCGAAAGTCAGGTAGACGGTTTTTTCTTCACCCGGCATGCGCCAAACAGCGGCTGGAAACCACTTGGTGAAAAATCCCGGCAGATGTACCTGTAACTTAAACTTCATATCCTCTTATGTCACTTTTTATTTCACGCAAATTACGTAAAATACTTTTTCCTGATTCTTTGAGTTAAACAAAATCAATCAATTCATCAATAGACTCAACATGTCATTCAACGAATTGCAATTAACGCACAAAGGGGCAAAAGTAACGATATTCTTCGAATTGCGTAAATTCTTTCTATACTATCATTTTGGAACAACACTTCCCTTATCCGGCTGTATCACAGAGAACATCTTACTGAGCTTGGTATTGATCTCCTTCGAAAGCTCTTTCTCTCCATATTTATCTGTAATTACCCCGAGTTCCTGCAACAGGTAAAATGAACGCTGTAAATCATCCGTCACCGAATCCCTGAACTTAGGTTCAAGCGATAGGAAGTAAAGAATTTCACGCTCGTTGTTTTCCACCATCTGACGGACCACATCGTTACCTTTTTTCACAGCGGCAGGTAGTATGTTAACCTCCATCGAGGTACGATCCTTGCCCATTCTGTGCATATCATACTGAGCAGCTTTGTAATAGACCTCGGCCATTAATAGATTAAAGTAATTGTAAGGTACTTTTTTATTGGGCATCAGCTCATTGCAGCGATCCAGAACGGCTACGGCCGAATCAGTCTTACCCTCCAACACCAATTGATCAGCCAATCTGACGAAATTATTCCGGATGTTCATCGACATTCTCATGTTGTTCTCGTCGAGGTAAACTTTAGGATCGTTCATGTTCCCCCACTTGAATTTGTTGATGATGTTGTTGTACATCAGCGTGGAGTTCACCCTTCCAATCTGGCCCTCTTTGACCTTTGTCTTGATTGGGACCAAGCGGTAAGCAAAGCCCTCGGCCTGGAAATATTCCTGAAGGTTCATGTACTTTTCCCTCCCAACGGTCACGGCAAAGTAGATCGGACGTTTCCATTTGTTGTTGTTGATGATATCGAGAATGATAAGCTCATCTTTTGAGAGGTAATTTTTTTCAGGAAAGTTTATATCCAGTTTATCAACAATAAGGGAGTCATCTTTGGCCTCCACAGTTCCGGATTGCAGCACAGCTTTCTTGTCGACCGGAAAATAGAGTTGCTTGGAAGGCAGGAAAGAAGCGTTGTCGGCTTGCTGCAATTTCGTAGCCGGATCGTTGGAACGGACAAATTCAAGCGCTTCATCCAGGTTGATAGGGCGCTTCAGTTGATCAAGGACATAAACAATATCCCTGGTACCCTGTACCACCTGATCATCTGTAAACTTTATCGGTAGTGGGTCAGAATCGTAATACTTTTTTCGCATCTGCTCAATGTACCAATCGGTTTGCAGGTAACTCAGGTTGCAAACCCGCACATCGGTTCGGATACCCTCAACCTCCTGGGCATACCACAATGGGAAAGTGTCGTTGTCTCCATTGGTAAAAATAATGGCATTGGGAGCACAAGTCTGGAGGTAGTTGCCACCAAAATCCCTGGCAGTATAACGTCCTGAGCGGTCGTGATCGTCCCAGTTTTCGGATGCCATGATTACCGGCACCGCAAAAAGGGAAACAACCGTTGCCACTATTGCGCTGACTGTGCCTGGAGAAAATCTCCTCAACAAATCATAGATTGCCAAAACACCCAACCCAATCCAAATGGCAAAAGCATAGAAGGAGCCGGCATAGGCATAATCCCGTTCACGGGGTTGAAGAGGGT
>JBBIUJ010000240.1:0-6660 GCA_037440345.1 Prolixibacter sp. | reverse complement strand
TCCGGCAAGAGTACAAAACAGCCCTGGATCTGGCCAACAAGTACATGGTGGGGACTCCCCCACGGATTCGCTCCTACCAGCCACTCGGCAATCTGTTTATAAATTTCGACTGGAAAAGTGAACCTACCCGTTACAAACGATCGTTGGACCTCCATACCGGTATCGCAAAAACAGAATATGAGGTGGATGGGAACAGTGTCACGCAAGAAGTTTTCGCCTCTGCCCCACAGGACATCCTAGTCGTAACCCTTCACGCAGCAAGAGCCTTTAATGCGGAGGTCATTCTTTCCCGTGAATTCGATGTCGCGAATGAAAATAAATACAGAAAAACGAAAACAAATCCAAATATACCCTGCTGTTCAAATAGTTACAAAAACGAAAATGGGATCGCCAATTATACCGGGCAGATCATCGATGCCGATGTGCCCATGAATGGCCCCGCAGGAAAACACATGCGTTATGCGGCTGCCTTGAAAGTTCTCTCTGTCGACGGCACTGTCAACCCATTCGCAACGGATAAATCGACTGGGTTCCAATTACATTCCGTAAAGAATATTGTCCTTTTGATAACAGGAGCCACCGACTATAACCTTGATCTCCTCAACATGGATCCATCCATAGTCCCGCTTACGAAATGCAGTGATCTCCTGTTAAAAGCGGCCAAATATAACCAACAGAATCTGAAGGAGATCCATATCAAGAATCATCGGGCATTTTTTGACAGGCTGCAATTTTCATTGGGCGATGATGAATTAAAAAATCGGCCGACCAACGAAAGACTTAACAGGATGAAAGAGGGGAAACCCGATAATGGACTTCTTGCGCTTTACTATCAGTATGGCCGGTACCTCCTGATGAACTCCTCCAGAAATCCCGGAAGATTGCCCGCCAATTTACAGGGTATCTGGAACGACCTGTATGAAGCTCCCTGGAATTCGGACTTTCACACCAACATCAATCTTCAGATGAATTATTGGCCTGCCGAAACCGGAAACCTTTCGGAGACCGTCGGTCCACTCGCCGAATTTATTGGCAAACTAACTGTTCCTGGGGCTGTTACCGCAAAAGAGATGTACAATGCAAGCGGTTGGACGATGCACCACCTCACCGACCCCTTCGGTGTTACCGGTGTCATGGATGGCGTTTGGGGGATCACACCATTGGATGGTCCATGGATGACTTTCCCGCTTTATGACCACTATGAATTTACTGAAGACTTGGATTTCCTGAAAAATGTGGCCTATCCGATGATAAAAGGATCGGTACAGTTTGTGCTCGATTACCTGGTAAAATCCCCGGAAGGATATCTGGTTACCAACCCTTCACACTCCCCCGAAAACTCATTTTTCGTGCCCAACTCCACTACTAAAGAACAATCCCAATTGTGCTACATGCCTACCGTGGATATTCACATTGTCAATGCATTGTTCAACAATTTCATTCATGCCTCGCAAAAACTGAACCTGGACCCTGATTTGGCAAAAAAGGTAAAGGATGCCCAAAAATTATTGCCGCCGCTTCAGATTACTGCCAACGGAACACTCCAGGAGTGGATCAAGGATTATGCGGAGGTAGAACCCGGACACCGGCACATGTCCCACCTGCTTGGATTGTATCCTCTGAACCTGATTACCCCCAGGGACACGCTCCTCTTCACCGCGGCAAAAAAAACGCTTGAAAGGCGATTGGCCAACGGCGGAGGCCATACCGGATGGAGCAAAGCGTGGATTGTGAGCCTATACGCCAGGTTGCTCGAACCCGAAAAGGCCTATGATAATCTGACAGAACTGATCAGAAAAAGCACATTACCCAATCTTTTCGATACACATCCGCCCTTTCAGATCGATGGCAACTTTGGCGGAACTGCTGCCATGGCTGAAATGCTCCTGCAATCACAAAACGGAGAGCTACTGTTATTCCCTGCACTTCCTTCTGAATGGCCTGAAGGTTCCATTCATGGCTTGCGTGCCAGAGGCGCCTGCACGGTCGACCTGGATTGGAAAAAAGGAAAACTCACCAGGGTCTCTGTCAAATCCGATCACGGAGGGACCTATGCGATCCGATACCTGGATAAAACAAAACAGATCCGGCTCAAACCGGGAAAAACAGTTGAACTGGATGGCTCCTTGAATTAGGTACTGATGAAGAAACCTGGTACTCAAAAATAAACTGGATTTTTTGAGTACCAGATGACGCCCTCCCTTTGGCAACAGTGGAGGCGGCAGTATGACCATCATGATGAGCTATTGAAGTTTAATCCGCTTTGACTGTTAACATTCAGAATAATATTAAAATGCGAACCATTACTCTCTTCAGAATCGTTGTTTTGATAATGATTACAGCTTTCACGGTTTCCGCCCAAAAAAGCCTTACTCCTGCTGAATTGGTCTATCCCCAGCTGGATAGCGAGAATTCCCGCTGGATCTTCTTCTCTTCTGCTTGCCGGCCATTTGGAATGGTCAATCTTTGTCCGGATACCAGGACCAATGGCGACTGGGGCAGTGGGTACCATTACGAAGTTGATACCATTCGAGGATTTAGCCACATCCATGAATGGCAACTATCTGGCCTTTCCGTGATGCCGGTCATCATTTCAACAGAGAACCATAGCTCACTCTTTTCAAATTATTTTTCGAAATACTCGCACACAACCGAATCAGTAAATCCCGGGTACCACTCCGTTTTCCTCGACCGTTATTCCATCAAAGCAGAAATGACGGCTACCTCGAGGGTGGGATTTCACCGTTACCACTTTCCTGAAAAATCGGAACCTGCCATCCTGATCAATGTGAACGGTGAAATGGGTCCATGTATCATCAAAAACGGGCAACTGGAAAAAACCGGAGCCAGAACCTTATCTGGAAGTCTGATCGACGGAGCCACCCGCAGAAGGCCCAAAGATTTCAATGTATTCTATCAGGTTCAATTCAATGCCGACATCACCAACATCGAAAAAGATCCCAAAACAGGGAACTATCTGATTCATTTCGACCTTCCAGTAAATAGGGAAATACTGATGAAAGCAGCCCTCTCCTATACTTCAGAACAGAATGCGGCACTCAACCTCGACACCGAAATACCTCACTGGGATTTTGACAGGGTCGTCAGGGAGGCACAGGAGCAATGGAACGAAATGCTTTCGAGAATCAGCGTGAAAGGTGGTACCCTGCAGCAACAACGACGATTCTATACCGACCTTTTTCATTCGTTGCTCGGACGCAGGACCATCAGCGATGTCAATGGAGCCTATCCCGACAACACAGGAAGTAAATTCCTGGTAAAACAGATTCCCTGCGACAAAAAGGGAAAACCACTCTTTAACCAATACAATTTCGACGCTTTCTGGGGAGCTCAGTGGACCCTCAACACCCTGTGGTGCCTGGTATATCCCGAGATTGCCGAAGAGTTTGTCCGTTCCATGATGCAATATTACCATGATGGCGGGTTGATCCCCAGAGGTCCTGCCGGCGGCAATTATACTTTCGTGATGGTGGGCGCTTCAACAACTCCCTTCATCGTTAGCGCCTATCAAAAAGGAATCATCAAAGACAATCCGGAGGAAATCTATCAGGCGCTGAAGAAAAATCACATGCCCGGAGGTATCATGTCCAGAGCCGGCTATGAGCACAAAACAGAATTGGGCGGAGGGTTGAAATACTACATCGGGAAAGGATACGTCCCCTTCCCGCTCCCTGACGGGAATTTCGGTATGCACCAGGATGGCGCCGGGATGACGCTCGAATATGCTTACCAGGACTGGACCCTGGCCCAGATGGCAAAAGCGTTGGGCCATGCCGAAGATCATGGTTATTTCATGAAACGTTCGCAAAACTATCAAAATCTCTACGACCCCGAAACCGGTTGGATTCGGCCAAAAACTGTGGACGGAAAATGGTACGCGCCCTTCGATCCATTCGAAGTCAACCACGGCTTCATTGAAGCGAACAGCGCCCAATCGATCTGGTTTGTTCCTCAGGATCTGCCGGGTCTGGCCAGGCTAATGGGGGGAAATGATGCCGCAATCAAAAAACTGGTGCAATCCTTCGAAACTGCGCAAAAGCTGGGCTTTACCTCCGGTAATTCGCACAGCCAGGAACTTCATCCCGAATACAGCCGTATCCCGATCAATTACGGCAACGAACCCTCCATCCAGACTGCTTTTATCTTTAACCTTCTGGGTAAACCCAACCTGACTCAATACTGGTCACGCGAGGTTGTGAATGCTGCCTTCAGCGGTCTCTCCCCTTCGACCGGCTACAATGGAGATGAAGATCAGGGATTGATGGGAACGCTGGCTGTCCTCTATAAAATAGGGTTGTTCCAGATGAATGGCGGAACAGAAGAAAATCCCCGGTACGAATTGGGCAGTCCGATCTTTGATCAAGTCACGGTAAGACTTCATCCAAAGTTCTATCCTGGTAAGATATTGACAATAAAAACTATCGGCAACAGCGACACAAACAGGTACATCCTTTCTGCTGATTTCAATGGGAAAAAAATCGATGTGTTATCGCTTAAACATCAGGATCTGGTGAAGGGTGGATTAATCACTTTGAAAATGGGGGCGATGTTAACTAAGTGAAATTTTATATTTGATCCGGACATTAAATACATTTATCATCCGAACAGTCATGAATAATTCCAGGTATCTTCTTCCAATCTTGGCCACACTTCCCTTTGGTGCGCTGGCACAGAATAGTTTGGCCAAAAATTACCCGACTAAACCCAATGTTGTTTTCATCTATGCCGACGACATTGGCTTTGGCGATTTGAGTTGCAACGGCGCAAAAACCATCAAAACCCCCAATGTTGAAGCGCTAGCCAGGCAAGGTGTGCGCTTTACCAACATGCACAGTTCGGCTGCCACCTGTACTCCCTCGCGGTATGCCCTGCTGACCGGCGAATATGCCTGGCGCAAAGAGGGCACCGGAATCGCCGCAGGCAATGCCGGCTCCATTATCCGACCCGAAAGATTTACACTGGCCGATGTGTTCAAAAATGCCGGATACCGCACCGGTGTAGTAGGCAAATGGCACCTGGGCCTGGGCGATAAAACCGGCACCCAGAACTGGAACGGTCACATCACCCCCGGACCATCGGATATCGGATTTGATTACTCCTTTATTCTCGCAGCCACCGGCGACAGGGTTCCCTGCGTCTATGTCGAAAACGAGCACATCGTCGACCTTGACCCGAAAGATCCTGTCTTTGTCGATTATGAGAAAAATTTCGAGGGAGAACCTACCGGGAAGTTGAACCCCGAGCTGCTCAAAATGCACCCAAGCCATGGTCATGACATGTCGATCGTTAACGGTATTTCGAGGATCGGCTTCATGAAAGGGGGAAAATCGGCCCTTTGGAAAGATGAAGAGATGGCCGAAAGAATTACAACGAAGGCCGTTACCTTTATTGAAGAAAACAAAGTGAAGCCATTTTTCCTCTATTTTGCTACACAGGATGCACATGTTCCACGCGTTCCGGGTCCAAAATTTGTCGGTAAAAGTGGCATGGGCCCAAGGGGTGACGCCATCCTTGAATTCGACTGGTCGGTCGGCGAAATCATGAAAACATTGAAAAGACTCGGACTTGATCAGAATACCATGGTGATTCTTTCGAGCGATAACGGTCCGGTGGTAGACGACGGGTATAAGGATCAGGCTGTTGAGTTATTGGGGAATCACAAACCTGCCGGTGAATACCGGGGTGGAAAATACAGTAGCTTCGAAGGTGGAACACGTGTTCCGGGATTGTTAAGCTGGCCGGGAATAGTAAAGCCCGGAGTCTCTGACCGACTCATTTGCCAGGTGGACATGCTGGCCACCCTAGCAGCCCTTTTGAAGATTGAAATCCCCAAAAATGCTGCTCCTGATAGCGAAAACCAACTGGAAACATGGATGAACAATGGCGGAAAAGGCAGGGAATATCTGGTATTGCAAAATGTTCAGAACAACCTCTCCATTGAGGATGGCAAGTGGAAATTTATTGCTCCCGGAAGAGGCCCTGCCTTCAACAAGGATACCAATACCGAATTGGGAAACCTCGACAAAGATCAGCTATACGACCTTTCCAATGATAAGGGAGAGAAGATAAATGTTGCGGCTCAGTATCCTGAAATTGTTGAAAAACTAAAAATCAAGCTGGAAAGGATCAAGAATCAAAATGATCATTAAATTTGGTGACTCGTTTCCGAATTCGAATACAATTAATTTTTACCATTAATCGCCCCTAAAGGCAAAACATCCAAAACATGAAGAAAAACATTTTGTTATCCGTCACACTGCTTACAGCGATGATCTTCTCTACTTCCACATTTGCGCAAGAGGTCAATAAACTGTCCAAAAAAGAGAAAAAAGCCGGTTGGACTCTCCTTTTCAATGGGAAAAATTTTGATGGCTGGAGAAAATGCAATGGCACAGCAATGCCAACAAACTGGATCGTTGAAGACAACGCCATGAAAATATTTACCGCTCCCGACAAAAAACCCGGACAAGGTTCAGATGGTGATGTCGTTTATGGAGCCAAAAAATACAAGAATTTCGAACTCTCCATCGACTGGAAAGCAGGCAAGGCAACCAATTCGGGGATTTTCTATTATGTAAGAGAGGTACCCGGGAAACCAATCTATTATGCTGCTCCCGAAGTTCAGGTCCTTGACAACAA
>JBBIUJ010000239.1:0-6666 GCA_037440345.1 Prolixibacter sp. | reverse complement strand
GGTTTTTCGGCGAGTTGGAGGGAAGGCTATCCAGTCAATGAGGAATTTGCTAAAAAATTTGGCTGCAATGCATTTTTTGCCCGTTTGGCTGCTCATGGAGAGATTACTGATAATCCTTTGTTGGATATGACTCCCGAAAGACTCTATGAATCAGCAAAAGAAGCCCTTGTCATAGCGCATCAGTTGGGGCAAAAAGTTGTGATCATGGGTTGCTCAACAGGTTGCACACTCGCCTTAAAGTTGGCGGCTGATTTTCCGAAGTTGGTAGCCGGAATGATTCTCTATTCACCGAATGTTCAGATCAAGAACAGGACGGCAGTTTTACTATCCGGCCATTGGGGATTGCAAATTGCACAGTTGAACTTTGGAGGTAAGTTTAGGGTACTTAAAGATGATCCAAATGGGGATATCTGTAAATACTGGAATTGTAAATACCGTGCCGAGGCAACCGTCTATTTGCAACAGTTGTTGGATGCCACGATGAACAAGGAGCAGTTTGCCAAAGTAAAGTGCCCGGTATTTGTGGGTTATTATTATAAAGATGAGCAGAACCAGGACGATATTGTTGAGGTTAAGGCCTCTTTGCTAATGTTTAAAGAGTTGGGCACAACTGAAGCACAAAAACGTGCTGTCGATTTTCCCGGTGCGGGGAATCATGTGCTGTGCAGTTCACTGCTTTCAGGAGCAGTTCCCGAGGTCAGAAATGCTACCTTTCGGTACGCAGAGGAGGTTTTGGGACTAAAACCAATCAAATAAGATTATTTCACCACAATAGGCACATAGAAAACATAGATTACTATTATGTTCTATGCGTCTATTGTGGTTATTTTTCAGCTGCTTTCGAAACGAATTCTTGAAAAGTTCAGTTTAAAGTGATGCCAACTCTGCCTGAAGCTCCTTGATAGCCGCTTCACATTGAATTTCAAAATTTCTGATGTGCATGGGGTAGCTTTCCTCATCCACCCCTTCGATGGTTTTGAGCTGAAATTGTTTCATCTCCTTCTCCAAATTAGTCATACCCATGATTTGCAGGGAGGATTTCGCTTTATGCGCCTCCTTCCCCAGTGCCTGATATTGCCCGGAATGGTAAAGCGCATTGAGGTTTTTTACGAATTCAGGTACCTGTAAAATAAACATTTCGATCATTTCGCGGACAATTTCTTTGTTGCCTTCGGTGATCGTTTTGAGGTAGTTTAAATCTGTGTAGCTCATTTGTAAGGGTTTTATGATCTCATTCTTCGGCAATCGGGCTGGAATACATTATCATTTTGACATGAGTTTTGTTAGGAACTCCTCTCTATATTTTTCTTATTTTTGGCACTTGCAAGGTATTTAAAAATCGCCACTCCGTTACCAGGTCCAAACTGGTTTCAGGAATATTGGAAAACAGTTTTTTGGGAAAAGTTAATATAAATGTAACAAGTATATTGGATTAAATATGCATATACAGGCATATTTAATGGAACTAGTATAAAACTCAAATTTTGACTGATGCTTAAAACCAATTTTCACCAGATCCATCTGGGCTACAAAGCGAAGATGGCTGAGTTTGCAGGCTTTGATATGCCGATTGAATATAGTGGCATAAAAGATGAACACCTCACTGTACGTCATGGTGTTGGTGTTTTCGATGTGTCCCACATGGGCGAAATATGGGTGAAGGGGCCAAAGTCCCTCGATTTTCTGCAGAGGGTAACCTCCAACGATGTTTCAGCACTTCAGCCCGGACAAGCGCAATACTCCTGCTTTCCTAACGGGAAGGGAGGAATAGTTGATGATTTGCTTGTTTACTTTTTCTCACCGGAGAAATATTTATTGGTGGTGAACGCCGCTAATGTTGAAAAAGATTGGAACTGGCTCGTCAGCCAGAACAATATGGACGTTTTGCTCGAAAATACCTCAGATGCTATCTCGCAATTGGCGGTACAGGGACCTAAAGCTGTCGAAGTTCTTCAGAAACTCACTGCCGTGAACCTGGCAGAAATTAAATATTATACCTTCATGGTAGGTGAAATGGCCGGAGTAAAGGACGTAATCATTTCAGCAACAGGCTATACCGGAGCCGGAGGTTTTGAGTTGTACTTCCACAACAAGTATGCCGAAACCATGTGGAATGCCATCTTTGAAGCGGGTAAGGATTTGGGGATTAAACCTATTGGATTGGCTGCCCGTGACACATTGCGTCTTGAAATGGGATTTTGTCTCTATGGTAATGATATTGATGATACTACTTCACCCATCGAAGCCGGTTTAGGCTGGATCACTAAATTCAATGATCACAAGGAGTTTATCGACAAAGAGCTGCTCTTGAAACAGAAAAAGCAGGGAACAGCCAACCGTTTATGCGGATTTGAGTTGATCGACAGGGGAATTCCGCGTCACCACTATTCAATCACCGACGCTTCTGGTAAGGTGATCGGAAGGGTAACCTCCGGAACTCAATCCCCAATTCTCGAAAAGGGTATTGGGATGGGGTATGTGCCTACAGAATTATCACGACCAGGCAGCGAGATCTATATGGAAGTACGTGGCAAGTTGCTAAAGGCCAAAGTCGTAAAGATGCCTTTTATTTAGACTCTTTCCATATCCCTCATTTCGTGCATACTTAACCTAAAATTAACTGATTTTTGTCATATTTAAAGGAGAAAAGTGCTAATTTCACGCACTCAAGTTGTAGGTTAAGTTCATAAAATTTAAGTAGTTAAATATCTAATTGAATCAATATTTTAACCCTTCCGGCAGCGTCCGGCAAGTATGTCAAATCATTAAAACCGATCCCCATGAAGAAGCATAATTTTTACGCGGGACCCTCTATTCTTCCCGAGTTCACGATTCAGAAAACAGCTGAAGCGATTATCAATTTTGCCGGAACCACATTGTCCGTTATGGAAGTTTCGCATCGCAGCAAAGAGTTTGTAGCTGTTATGGATCAGGCAATCGCGCTGGTTAAAGAACTGTTGGAAGTTCCTGAAGGTTATGAAGTTCTTTTCCTGCAAGGTGGAGCAAGTACCCAGTTTTACATGGCCCCGTATAACCTGATGAAAAGCAAAGCCGGATACATGAATACGGGTGTTTGGGCAACAGCAGCCATTAAGGAAGGGAAATTTTTTGGTGAAGTGGTAGAAGTAGCTTCTTCAAAGGACAAAAATTTCAATTACATCCCAAAAGGGTTTGATATTCCTGCTGACCTGGATTATCTGCACATTACAACCAACAATACCATTTTCGGGACAGAGATGCTCTATGATCTGGAGTCTCCGGTTCCGTTGGTAGCCGATATGTCGTCCGATATCTTCAGTCGTCCGCTCAACATTTCCAAATATGCTGTGATTTATGCCGGTGCTCAGAAAAACCTTGCTCCTGCGGGGGTCACACTGGTCATTGTTCGCAAGGATGTGCTGGGCAAAACCGGACGCGCCATCCCAACCATGATCAACTACCAGACGCACATCGAGAAAGAGTCGATGTTCAACACTCCACCCTGTTTGCCTGTATTCGCGGCGCTTCAGACCTTATTGTGGCTGAAAGAGAATGGCGGCATCAAGGCCATGGAGGCGAAGAATATCGCGAAGGCGAAATTGCTTTATGACGAAATCGATCGCAATTCGTTGTTCCAGTGCACAGTACCTAATCCTGCCGATCGTTCCCGAATGAATGTTACTTTCGTGATGACCCCTGGTAACGAGCATCTGGAGAAGGATTTTCAGGCTTTTGCCAAAGAGAACAACATGGTTGGTATAGAAGGTCACCGCAGTGTCGGTGGTTTCAGGGCATCCATCTACAATGCCATGCCAATCGAGAGTGTTGCCGCACTGGTGAAAACAATGAAAGATTTCGAAGCGAAACAATAAGTATGGCCATCTTAAAACCTTTCAGGGGACTTCGTCCTCCGGTAGAACTGGCGGCACAAGTAGCCTCCCGTCCATACGATGTACTCAATTCGGAAGAAGCGCGCCGCGAGGCAGAGGGAAATCCCTATTCACTGCTTCACATCATCAAGCCCGAAATCGACCTTCCGGTTGAAATGGATGAACACAGTCCTGAAGTTTACCAAAAGGCCGCCAGTAACCTGGAGCTTTTCAAGTCCAAAGGCTGGTTGCGCCAGGATGCTCAGGAGTACCTTTATATTTATGCGCAAACTATGGATGGCCGCACTCAGTACGGTCTGGTTGGATGCGCTTCTGTTGATGATTACCTGAACGGCATCATCAAAAAGCATGAACTCACCCGTGCCGACAAGGAAGAGGACAGGATGAAACACGTGCGCATCACCGATGCAAACATGGAGCCTGTATTTTTTGCCTATCCTGCCGTGGCCGAAATAGATCGAATTGTTGCCAACATTGTTGAATCCCGAAAAGCCGAATATGACTTCGTGGCAAGTGATGGCTTTGGTCACCATTTTTGGTTGATCGATGACAGGAAAACTATTGATAAGCTCGTTGATTTGTTTGCCGCGATTCCGGCAACTTATGTGGCGGATGGTCATCACCGAACTGCTGCCGCGGCTTTGGTAGGTAAAGAAAAGAGAGCTGCAAATCCCGGCTATAACGGAACAGAAGAGTTCAACTACTTTCTGGCCGTCCATTTTCCTGATAACCAGCTGCGCATCATCGACTACAACCGGGTGATCAAGGATTTGAACGGACTCTCCTCAGCCGAATTGCTACAAAAGCTTAGCGAAGATTTTGAGGTAGCCAAAATTGGCCCGGAGATATACAAACCGGAGGCATTGCATATCTTCTCCATGTACCTCGACGGCACATGGTACAAACTGACAGCCAAACCTGGCAGGTACAACGACAGTGATCCTATTGGGGTTTTGGATGTAACCATTCTTTCTGCTTTGGTCTTGGATAAAATCCTTGGAATCAAAGACCTCAGAACTGATAAGCGGATTGATTTTGTTGGTGGGATCAGGGGATTGGGCGAGTTGAAACGAAGGGTGGATTCAGGTGAAATGAAAGTGGCCTTTGCTCTTTACGCGGTTTCCATGCAGCAGTTGATCAACATTGCCGATTCAGGCAACATCATGCCCCCAAAAACAACCTGGTTCGAACCGAAACTCCGCTCAGGTCTCGTCGTGCACGAACTGCATTAAAAAGTTTGAAGGGTTTATAAAGTTTAAAAGGTTTGAAATGTTCAATAACCCGAACATTTCAAACCTTTTTCGATTTTGGGAATTCTGGTCCTATTCTTCTCAGTTTCCCATCCTACGCAATTTTCAAAAGTGCTACTGTTCCGTCCGAAATTAGCTTACCAACTTTTTTTGGCATGCTACCGCGGACGGTTCTTTATTTATCATTCCTAACCCGGGGTATCGCTCCTTCGTCGCTTTACCCCGGGTTATTCACATTTAACCCCTCCGGGGTATAATCCGACAGGGATCAAAATGGTCAGTATAGCCTTCGTCCCCGTCGTCCCTAACTTTCCTCAACACCCCTTGGCTTCGCTCGGGGACCATTCCCCATCTCGTAGTCATCCCGGTCGTCCTAGTCATCCCCGTCATTCCCGTCGTCGTCCCCGTCACTACTTCCCCGGATTCAGTCTGAACAAATAAGCCAGTGTTACCTGTAACCCATTGGTCTGAGAGGGATCATATCCATAATTTTTGGCATCGTACAGGTTGGTTAGCGAGTAAAAAACACGCGCATCGAGGGCCAATGCCCCGGCATGTTTAAAATGAATCTCAGAACCTATTCCGCCGGTGAAAAGAAAGTCGACCCGCGAATCGATTGGTTTGCCCCAATAGGGGATAGGAACATTAGAAGGAATGCCTGGAGCAGAGGGATTCATGCCCTGACTGTCAGAAATCAAAAACGCGACAGTTGGTCCCAAATTGAGTGTAAAACGGTAGGCCTTGGTTCCCAGGTTGGCATGCGTCATGATCGGAATGTCAACGTAATTTACCTTGTGAACATATGATTGGGTCATTCCTGCAATGGGCTTCTCTTCCCACCCCTTTTGAAGATAATTGACCTCGACCTGTATGCCAACATGCGGTTCTGAAATCATTCTGAAAAGGAGCCCGGCAGAGTTTCCGGTAAACATATTCTGCTCGACATTGGGTTTAAATTTTACCCTGCTAAACACCATACCAGCCTTGGCTCCGAAATAAAACTCCTTTTTAAACGGTTCGTTCTGTGCAAAAGCAGACAACGAAAACGAAAAAAATAGCAGAAGTCCAAAATTAATTTTTAAGCTATTGAATTTCAACCGATTGTTTGAGGGGTGTTTTTTTTTGTTCTTCATTTGCTATTTTATGCGCTCTTCGTTTAAACTTTGGCGGCCGATTTTAGTCAGACCTGTACCAATCCTTCTGTAAAAGTAGAAAAATGAATCTCTTTTGCTAAATTTGGCTTCAATTTATTTTCAATGACGACCACCGAAAACCTCAAATTTATTCATAGTCAGCTTCCTGCTAAGGTGAAACTCGTTGCCGTTTCGAAAACCAAAAGCAATGATCAAATTCTGGAAGCATATCGGGCCGGACAAAGGCTGTTTGGCGAGAACAAGGTACAGGAACTGACCGGGAAATGGCAGGAGTTGCCAAAAGATATTGAATGGCATTACATCGGCCATCTCCAAAGCAACAAAGTGAAGCAGATCGCCCCTTTTGTCTCCCTCATCCATGGTGTTGGCAGTTCTAAACTGCTTGAGACGATC